>JAQSXG010000140.1 GCA_029256785.1 Neobacillus sp. | reverse complement strand
TCCGTGATAACCATAGAAATAATGATCGTACCGGGTACAATGTAAACAATCGCGGTACCAATCGAAATGGTTATAACGTAAACAATCGCGGTACGACCAATAAAAATGTTACAAACGTCAACAATGATAATAGAAGACGAAACAATGTAACAAATAATCAAAGACGAGATAACAATGTTTATGATCGTTCAAATTCTAGTCTCTACAATGTATACAATAAACAATATCCAAATCAAAATCGAGATACTGGAAACAATAATCTTTACCAATCCAATATTGATCATGATACAGATATTGGCATCTCAGCTGATTCAACAACGATAAATAGTAAACAATTTCCACATACAAGAGCGATACTAATTCAGGAAGCAAAGTATAAGTTTGTTCCCTTTGGTTCAATTCAGTGGTATCAATATGGAAATAGACAACAAGCACAACAACCGCAACAAGGTCAACAGCCAAAAGCAGAAGCACCAATAGCACAGGCGCCAGCTCCGGCAGCACCAGCACCGACTGCGCCAGCACCAGCACCGAATCAGGCAGCACCTGCACCAAAAACGGCTACACCAGCACCAAAAGCAGCTACGCCGGCACCAGCACCAGCTGGAGAAGCTAGTCAATTTGTTCAACAAGTAATCGATCTAACAAATGCTGAGCGGAGAAAACAAGGACTTCCAGCATTAAAGGCAGATACACAGCTTAACGGAGTAGCTCAAAAGAAGTCAGTAGATATGCAACAAAACAACTATTTCTCACATACAAGCCCAACTTACGGGTCTCCTTTTGACATGATGAGAGATTTTGGCGTGACATATAAATCTGCAGGAGAAAACATTGCACAAGGACAACGATCACCACAAGAAGTAGTAACTGCATGGATGAACAGTGAGGGTCATCGTAAAAACATCCTAAGCGGAAACTTTACTCATATTGGAGTAGGGTATGAAAAAGCAGGAAATCACTGGACACAAATGTTCATCGGTAAGTAATAGGTAATAAAAAGACAGGAATCCGAAATGGATTCCTGTCTTAACATTGATGTCCCAGAGAGGATTCGAACCTCCGACCTACAGTTTAGGAAACTGTTGCTCTATCCTGCTGAGCTACTGAGACAATATCTACAGAACGTTTTTAATTATAATTCGTAAAGCGAAAAAGGTCAATCAATATCATTGTTATTTAAACTTTTTTTCTTTTCTCTAAAGATTAACCAGACGATTAAGCTCAAGGAAATCAATAACCCTTCCAACGATAATATATACCAAGGATAGGGTCCTAAAAAGTCCAATAAACTTGCTGTGGTTGGTTTATGACTTAGGAACATATAATTACCGCCAACATGTTTGTTGATTAGCATGATAAATGGCATAAGCACGTTTAAATAGAAGACCAATCTTAAAACGGATAGGATAGTCGGTCTGTATCCTTTAACCCAAGTGAAATAAAATGCCACCCAAATCATCATTAAATGAGTATAAAAGAAATGAAAATAGCGAAAATGAGGGAAATCATGGTGTAGTAAGGGAGTAAATAATGCCTGAGTTGCCCCTAGTAATGCCGTAAATAAAAGGACTTCGTAGATATATTTGTTTCTAGTTAACAATAAAATCACTGTTAAGATTTAGCTAAGGCTACACAATTCCAATGGAATAGCATAACTAGCATCCCAAGTATCATTTGTAAGCATCCACACATGATAGAAACCCTCCATTACAATCAACGAAATGGCGATCCCTACTTCTGCTTTCACCCATTTTTCTGCCTTTAACTTATCCCGCTTCAGGTACAGTAAAAACGAACCAAGAAAAAGGATGGAAATTATTATAAAATGACTGACAGAGAACATCTCAAAAGCAAAATTAGTATTGCTACTTCCAAACCATGCCATTTTACAACACCACCAACCTGTCCACTTTAATAAATTATATGTAAAAATAGATTTACTAGCCCAAATATTTTTTCGATCTATTTAATAACAAATTGTACCATAGCTTTAAGAATAGCGGTGTCAGCGATCGTGAGTTTTATCTAACTGAAAAAACCTCTATCTTTTATGATATAATAGTTTGTCGAAGATAATCGAAAATGAATCTATTCATGGAGGTCATTATGGCTGCTTATACGCCGATGATACAACAATACTTAACCGTTAAGGCAGAATATCAGGATGCCTTTTTATTTTTTCGCTTAGGCGATTTTTACGAGATGTTTTTCGAAGATGCGATTAAGGCATCACAAGAATTAGAGATTACATTGACAAGCCGCGAAGGCGGTACAGATGAACGCATTCCTATGTGTGGAGTTCCGCACCATGCAGCACCAAACTATATTGAACAACTAATTTCAAAAGGCTACAAAGTTGCGATTTGCGAGCAAACGGAAGACCCAAAACAGGCCAAAGGGGTAGTGAGGCGAGAAGTTGTTCAGCTAATTACACCAGGAACAGTGATGGAAGGTAAAGGATTAAGTGAAAAAGAGAATAATTATATTGCAGCCGTTTCTACCTTTGAAGATGGAACATTTGGATTTGCCTATAATGATCTCTCTACAGGAGAAAGCAGGGTAACCATTCTTTCTGATAATTTTGATGAAGTCTTGAATGAACTTGCCGTTTTAAGTGCAAAAGAAGTGGTTGTCGCTAGCAACTTTGACGACACATTACAAAAGAAGATGCGAGACCGCGATGTCCTGGCTATTTCTGTAGAAGATAATAGTTCAATAGATAGTAATTTTAAACATTTAATAGAAGGTTTAAGTCAAGATAAGTTGAAGGAGGCGGTAGCAAGACTCTTTAACTATTTATACCGGTCCCAAAAAAGAAGTCTTGATCATCTGCAGCCTGTAACCACCTATCAAATAAATCAATATATGAAAATTGATTATTATTCCAAACGGAATCTCGAATTAACAGAAACAATTCGTTCAAAAGGAAAAAAAGGCTCACTCCTATGGCTATTAGATGAGACGATGACAGCAATGGGTGGTAGAATGCTTAAACATTGGATTGATCGTCCACTAATTTCTCAAAATGAAATTGAACATCGCCAAACAATCGTTAATGTACTTATGAACCATTATTTTGAACGCCAGGAGCTACGTGAAAAATTAAAGGAAGTGTACGATTTAGAGCGGTTAGCAGGCCGGGTTGCATTTGGTAATGTTAACGCACGTGACCTTGTCCAATTAAAACGTTCATTGATGCAAACGCCATTCTTAAAACAGATCCTCCAGAGTATGCCGAACGAACAGGTAAATATAATAGCAGATTTGCTTGATCCTTGTGAAGAAATTACCGACCTACTAGAACAAGCAATTGTTGAAAACCCACCGCTTTCATTAAAAGAGGGTAATATGATTCGCGATGGCTACAATGCCCAATTGGATCAATACCGTGATGCCAGCCGAAACGGAAAAACATGGATTGCTCAGTTGGAGCGAGACGAACGAGAAAAAACGGGAATTAAATCACTGAAGGTCGGGTATAATCGTGTTTTTGGCTATTACATTGAAGTGACTCGTGCCAACCTTCATCTATTAAAAGAAGGTCAGTATGAGCGTAAGCAAACATTAACCAATGCAGAGCGTTATATTACTCCTGACTTGAAAGAAAAAGAGGCTTTAATTTTACAAGCTGAAGAAAAATGTGGGGAACTAGAATACGAGTTATTTACTGAAATTCGTGAAATGATTAAGGAACAAATCCCACGATTGCAAAGCTTGGCAAAAACGGTCAGTGAACTAGATGTGCTGCAGTGCTTTGCACAAATTAGTGAAGAACGGCGCTATGTGAAACCACAGTTCTCCGTAGAACGCCGAATCATGATAAAGGATGGAAGACATCCGGTTGTTGAAAAGGTGTTAAATGCACAGGAGTACGTTCCAAATGACTGTTTGATGGATGCAGACCGTGAAGTCCTATTAATTACTGGTCCTAATATGTCTGGTAAAAGTACCTATATGCGCCAAATTGCCTTAACTGCAATCTTAGCGCAAATCGGCTGTTATGTTCCAGCATCTGAAGCTGTTTTACCGATTTTTGACCAAGTATTTACGAGAATTGGTGCTGCCGATGATTTGATTTCCGGTCAAAGTACGTTTATGGTCGAAATGCTTGAAGCGAACAATGCGATAACAAATGCAACAAAAAACAGCTTGATTTTATTTGACGAAATTGGCCGTGGTACCTCCACCTACGATGGGATGGCATTAGCACAGGCAATTATAGAATATATTCATACGCGTATTGGTGCGAAAACACTTTTCTCCACCCACTATCATGAATTGACAGTATTGGATAAAGAACTTACAAAGCTAAAAAACATTCACGTAAGCGCGATTGAGCATAATGGGAAAGTGGTTTTCCTTCACAAAATAAAAGAAGGACCTGCGGATAAGAGTTATGGTATACATGTTGCCCAGCTTGCTAATCTGCCGAAGGAATTAATTAACCGAGCGAATGATATATTAATTGCTCTTGAACAGTCAGATGTTCATACGGACCAAGCCATACCTGACAGCGTAAGAGAATCTCAAAAAGAGAATCTAGCGCAGCTCTCCTTCTTTGATGAACCGAAAGAAGCGAAAAAGCCTGAGCTTTCATCAAAAGAAAAGCGGGTGTTAGAGAAAATGAAGGAACTCGATATTCTAGACTTAACACCATTACAAGCAATAAATATTCTTTATGAATTGCAGAAAAAATTAAAGCACTAAATTTTGGAGGTGAACGCTGCGTGGGTAAGATAATCCAATTGGATGATGCACTTTCTAATAAAATTGCTGCCGGAGAAGTGGTTGAACGACCTGCTTCTGTCGTAAAAGAGCTTGTTGAAAATGCGATTGATGCCGGTAGTACAGTCATTGAAATCGAGGTGGAAGAAGCAGGATTAGCTAAAATTCGTATAACCGATAATGGTAACGGAATTGAGGAAGAAGATGTATTACTCGCTTTTGCGCGTCATGCCACTTCCAAAATTAAGAATGAAAAGGATCTATTTCGGATTCGCACCTTAGGTTTCCGAGGCGAAGCGCTACCGAGTATTGCCTCTGTATCCAGACTAGAGATGAAGACATCAACTGGTGAGGGTGCAGGAAACCGAGTGGTCATTGAAGGTGGAAAGGTAGAGGTGTTTGAGAAAGCGTCGAGCAGACGTGGGACTGACCTTATTATTACCGATCTATTTTATAATACTCCCGCACGGTTGAAGTATATGAAGACAATCCATACAGAGCTAGGAAATATTACCGATGTCGTCAATCGCTTGGCATTATCCCATCCTGAGGTTGCCTTTCGCTTGATCCATAATGAGCGTAAGCTGCTGCAAACCAATGGGAACGGAGATGTTCGCCAAGTACTTGCTTCCATTTATGGGATGAGTATTGCCAAACAGTTAGTACCTATTTCAGGTGAATCACTCGATTATAAAATTACCGGCTTTGCCTCTATGCCAGAGGTAACGAGGGCTTCAAGAAATTATATATCAACAATGATTAATGGTCGGTTTATTAAAAACTATCCGCTGGCAAAAGCAATTCAGGAGGGTTATCATACCCTCCTCCCGATTGGTCGCTATCCGCTTGTTCTGCTAAACATTGAAATGGACCCGATGCTTGTGGATGTGAACGTGCATCCATCAAAAATGGAAGTTCGGATTAGTAAGGAAGCGGAGTTAAACGAACTTGTCACAACAATAATAAAAAATGCTTTTAAATCTAAGATTTTAATTCCTTCTGCATATGAAAAGAAAGAAATGCCGAAGTCTGAACAAACTTCATTTATTCTTAATGAGGGAACAAGTCAAACGCCTGTTAATAAAGAGAGTGAATGGTCCCGTCCTGCTATTACTACAACCATTCAAGAAAGCAGAGTGAGCCTGAAAGAGAACAGGGAAGCGGGAGAGTTAAACTTTAAGCCGTGGGAACGGAATATACAGGTGAGCGAAGCTTATTACCCACCAGCTGATTCTGAAGTAACCATTGATACTCATGAAAACACCTTTACAAACCCACCGGAAGTTGAAATTCAATCGGAAAGCCGTATACCAAGGTTATATCCCATCGGCCAAATGCATGGGACCTATATCTTCGCCCAAAATGAAAATGGTCTTTATATCATTGACCAGCATGCGGCGCAAGAAAGATTGAAGTACGAGTATTTCCGTGAGAAAGTGGGGCAGGTTCATTCGGAGCTTCAGGAAATGCTTGTTCCACTAACATTTGAGTATTCTACTGATGATGCGATAAAAATTAATGAAAACATAAGTGAACTTGAAAAGGTTGGGGTGTTCCTTGAAGAGTTTGGGATGAATAGTTATATTGTCCGTTCCCACCCCCAATGGTTACCTAAAGGGGAAGAAAAGCAAATCATTGAAGATATGATTGAACAGCTTCTTTTAATGAAAAAGGTTGATATTAAAAAGCTTCGAGAAGAAGCAGCGATAATGATGAGCTGTAAAGCATCAATTAAGGCGAATCGTCATCTCCGTAATGATGAAATCCAAGCGTTACTAGATGATCTAAGAAAAGCGTCTGACCCATTTACCTGTCCACATGGAAGACCGATCATCGTCCATTATTCAACCTACGAAATGGAAAAAATGTTTAAGCGTGTAATGTAATACCCAAAGAGCATCTCTTAAAAAGATGCTCTTTTTTGACTATATAAAAGAACAATGTTTGTAATTAAACTTGTTGATTGAAGCGAAGTGCCTGGAGCTCCAATCAACAACCCAGTGTAGATAGCATTTATTTTTCAATAAATGGTTTCAGGTATTGGAATGAACCTCAAAAGGTGAAATAATATAGTTAAGAACATGCTCAAACTATCACGGATAGAGGGGGTGGATTTATGGCAATATTTAGTCTGTTACTTTTATTTTTACCATTGGTTCTCATTGTTTTTGTAATTGCTTATGCTGTGAAAAACAAAGAAATGGGGGATGAAGCTGTGATACGCCATCTTTATACTTATTTAGTCTTATTCGCAACGCTTATGATGGTTATTGGTGGAGGAATATCTATCTTTATGGCTGCTGCAGATTTAGTCAGTCCACAAGGCTATTACCAGAGTTATCAGGATTATAAACAAATTAGAGAAGAAGGAAAAATAGGTGGAAATAATCCAAATTTAACAGAGGAAGAAATTCGTAAGGATTATGACCAAGTAGTGAAAGATGAAAAAAGCAGAGAAAGAAATCGTGCTGTGAACCAAATAATAAAAAGTCTAGGTTTTATCGTCATCCCACTTCCTGTATTTTTTTACTTCAATAATATGAGAAAAAAGCAAGCGGATATTTAAATTTAGAAAGAGTGCCATTTGGCACTCTTTATTTGGTAGAATTTATTTTCGCAATCGCATGTACCTTATGCATATAACTAAGAGCTTTGCCAGTACCGATAGCTACTGACTCAAGTGGATTTGGGGCTAACACAACTGGAACCGAAATCTCTTTGCTAAGCCATTCTTCCATCCCTTTCATTAAAGCACCTCCACCCGTTAAAATGACACCGCGATCAACGATATCACCACTAAGTTCAGCTGGACAATCCTCAAGGGTAGCACGGATCGCTTCTAGTACATGGAGGAAGGATTCTCTCATTGCATTTCGAATTTCATAGGATGAGAGCTTAATAGTTTTAGGGAGTCCTGTCATTAAGTCTCGTCCGCGAACATCCATAAACAATTCCTCATGGTCGATTAAAGCATAACCAATTTCCATCTTAATGTTTTCTGCTGTTCGTTCTCCAATCAAAACGTTATATTCTTTACGGACATGATGAATAATCTCTTCATCAAGACGGTCACCGCCTATTTTAACAGAATGACAGGCAACCACCCCACCAAAGGAAATAATCGCAACTTCAGTGTTCCCACCACCGATATCAACAACCACATTGGCAACTGGCTCATCCACGGGTAATCCAGCTCCAATAGCAGCAGCAACTGGTTCTTCAATCAATTGGATTTTTTTTGCACCGGCATTCTTTACGGCATCTGTAATGGCTCTCCGTTCAACACTTGTGGAACTAAACGGGGTGCAGATGACAACATTTGCTTTCCGGAACGCCAAGCCATTTTTTGAAGCCTTGCGAATAATATGTTTTAGTAAGTCAGTTGTTAAATCATAATCAGCAATAACTCCATCCTTTAATGGTCTTACAGCAATAATGTTCTCAGGAGTCTTTCCAATCATTTCTTTGGCTTCCGTACCGATAGCTATAACATTTTTGGTCGTTGTATCAATAGCTACAACCGATGGTTCATTGACGCTAATTCCTTTATTTTTACTATAAACCACGATATTTGCAGTTCCTAAATCAATACCTATTTCAAATGTAGATAACATTTTATCATTCACCTTTTTCATAATTTTTCATTCATGATATGCTACGGATAAGCCTACCATGAATTTGGGGGTGAAAGAGTGTTTGTAAATGAAACGTTATCCTTTTGTAAATTAGCTAGCATAATTTAGCATTTTTGTAAAATAAAATCCTTTTAGAAAATGCATAGAAAAGATTCTTTTTGAGCATACTGATTTGATGTTCTACTGCTTTTCAAATTTGTGTTACGATAAAGGTGTTGAAGTAGGATAAGGTAAACTATAATCACCTAAAATTGGATTAAGGGCAGTGTGAAGAATTGGAGTCAAAACAAAAATTATTAGTCATTATAGGACCTACAGCAGTAGGTAAAACAAAATTAAGTATTGAATTGGCTAAACACTTTAATGGTGAGATCATTAGCGGTGATTCCATGCAGATTTACCGTGGTATGGATGTTGGGACAGCAAAAATAACGAACGAGGAAACAGAAGGGGTCCCACATCATTTAATTGATATAAAAGAGCCGGAAGAAAGTTTTTCCGTCGCTGAATTCCAGCAACTTGTTCGGGAGAAAATTACAGAGATTGCTTCGCGTGGAAAGCTTCCGATTATTGTTGGTGGAACAGGACTTTACATTCAGTCCGTGATCTTTGATTATCATTTTTCTGAAGCACCTGCAGATGAAGCTTTTCGGTTATCGCTTGAAGAAAAGGCTAGAAGGATTGGCAATGAAGCAATACATCAGGAATTGCTACAGGTTGATCCAGAAAGTGCGGCACAAATCCATCAGAATAATGTTAGAAGAGTGATAAGAGCACTTGAAATTTATCATTGTACTGGTAAGATGATGAGTGAATACCAAAAAGATCAGCAACCAGATCTTTTATACAATACTGCACTTATTGGCTTAATGATGGAAAGGGATAGATTGTATGAACGGATTAATACCCGTGTTCAAATGATGATTAGTGATGGCCTTATTGAGGAAGTTTCCAAACTTCATGTAAAAGGCTTGCGCGATTGCCAATCCATTCAGGCTATTGGCTATAAAGAAATTTACGATTTCCTAGATGGAAAAGCTACTTTAGAAGAAGCTGTAGAAAACTTAAAACAAAACTCGAGACGTTATGCTAAAAGGCAATTAACTTGGTTTCGTAATAAGATGGATGTAAAATGGTTTGATATGACAGATCCAATAGATCTTTCAAAAAAAATAAAGGAAATTTCAGGTTATGTTGAAGGAAAGCTACAAGTAAAATCGAATACATAATAGTAGAGATAAAAGAGGAGGATATTTAAATGAAAACCACCATTAATATTCAGGACCAATTTTTAAACCAATGTCGTAAGGATAACACCCATGTGACGGTATTCTTGTTGAACGGATTCCAGTTAAGAGGCCAAATTAAAGGGTTTGATAATTTTACTGTCCTGTTTGAATCAGAAGGTAAGCAACAATTAGTCTATAAACATGCTATTTCAACTTTTGCGCCACAAAGAAATGTACAGCTTGACTTGGATGCCCATTGATCGTGATTTAAAAATTCGAGCCCAGAAAATTGGGCTCTTTTTTATTTTTTAAATTAATGAAATACAGGAAACATGAATACATATAGTATGAAGGAGTGTTC
>JAQSXG010000721.1:2141-3082 GCA_029256785.1 Neobacillus sp. | reverse complement strand
AGATGTCACAGATTACATTGTACAGTTTGCACTCGAAGAGCCTAAAAATGGTACGGTAGAGATTGCTGGGCCTACAAGGGCAAATATGGATGATTTTGTGGCAAAATATATTGCGATATCCGGAAAGCCTATAAAGGTTGTTTCTGATGACAATATCAAATATATGCATCTTGTTGTTCCTAGATCACTGCTCGTCCCTGCTGAAGAATATAATGCAGGCAAGATTCATTTTGAGGACTGGGCGCTGAATACTGTGGTAAGTTAAGCCGTTAAAAATGATCACTTCGCTAGATGCTCTTTCGTAGTTCTTTTATCCTTAAATGCAGGTCGGTGTCGACTTGCATTTATTGTTGATCGCTATCGAGATCAGCCTTTGAATATTGTTCCAAGTAAGTTGTTTCCTTTTGAGTACTACCAAACTAGATTTTGCCAAAACTTATCATTCCTAAAGTAAATAACACGATATTGCAATATATGTCAATAGCTGATTGTCATACGAATATTAGAAAAAACAGATTTAAAATGAAAAATAAACTAGCCGCTCTATTAATTGCTATCCTTCCAACCTTTCTATTTGCACAAAATATTAATTCCGAAAAACTTGATAGTTATTTTAATTCAATTGAAAATAAAAATCTAGGGATCGGCAGTCTATCTATATTTAAAAATGGGAAAGAAGTCTATACCAAACATTTTGGTCAAAAAAATATACCTGGATTGATCTACAATCAAAGTACAAAGTATCAGGTTGGCTCTGTTACCAAAATGATTACAGCAGTTCTAATTTTTAAGTTAATCGAGGATAACAAATTACATTTGACCGATAAACTTGCTGAGTTCTATCCTCAAATTCCCAATTCGGATAAAATAACCATAAAACATCTTCTTGGCCATACCAGCGGACTAGGCAGTTATGTTGTTAAAGATGGCGAAGTATGGGT
>JAQSXG010000721.1:0-2132 GCA_029256785.1 Neobacillus sp. | reverse complement strand
GTAACTGAGAAGACAACTGATAAACAAATCATGGACCTGATCATCCAACAGGGGAAAAATTTTGAACCGGATGAAAAGGTCGCTTATTCAAATTCCGCATATTATCTACTTGCAAAAATCCTTGAAGAAAAATACCGAAAGTCCTATCAAAAAATTGTTAGAAATGAAATTATAAAACCGCTCGGATTAAAAAATTTAGATTCTTTCAGGCCCAATCAAAAAAACGTTTATCCACCTTATCGCTATAATGATAATTCTTGGCATCTATTAGATAAAGATCTCGACTTTCTTAATGTTATAGGCGTCGGCGATATTGCTGCAACCTCGTATGATTTAAATGTCTTCGTGAACAATTTGTTCCACAACAATATTATTAAAAAGGAAACGCTTCAGTTAATGGAACCTCTAATAGGAAAAGAAGATTGGGGAAGAGGAATCGCAGTCTGGGATTTTGAAGGGACCATATTTTATGGACATGGTGGGGATACCCTGGGATCCCATGCGGTTCTAATTTATAATAAAGAAGCCGATATTTCAATTGCTTATAATACCAACGGTGAACGGATCAAAAAGGAAGATTTCATAAAAAATGTAGTTAATGTTCTTTATGATAGAGAGGTTAAACTTCCAGAACTTAAGTAAGTTTTTCCTCATGTTCCAGATGCCCTTTGCTGAGCTGGATTTCCTAAAGATCGATACGTTAAGTAGTTGGTGTATATCATTAGAAAGTGCTGGAATTTTTTCAAGCTTCCAGCACCCACATTCCAAAAAATGAAGCCCCAATTATAAAACCATTCCACCGTCCATAAGGATTTCCGTTCCGGTCATGAAACTTGCCACATTGTTATCTGACAGGTAAATAACAGCTTTGGCTACATCTTCCGCAGTTCCCATTTTTTGTAAAGGGATTCCGCTGATTAACCATTCATCAAGACCTTCCAATGTTTTTTCATCCAGTCCTGCTTTGGTCATAATCTCCGTTTTTGTAGGCCCCGGGCTCACTAAATTTACTCTGATTTTTCTTGGTGCCAGTTCTGCAGCAGCGGTCTTCGCAATGGAATTCAATGCTGCTTTGCTTGCCTGGTAAATCGAGCTATTTGGTTTAGATGTGGTCGCGACGTTAGATGAAAGAAATACCACTGAAGCACCATCGTTCAACAGGGGAATAAATTTGCTCAAGGTAAAATAAGCTCCTCTGAAATTAATACCCATTACATCGTCAAAATTTTCGGCACTCATATTTTCGATCGGACCTAAACTTCCAGTGATGCCTGCATTTATAAACAGGATGTCAACTTTTCCGAATTGCTTTTCAACTTGGGTTTTGAAATTTTCAATATCTTCCAATTTCCCTTGATCTGCCACAAAAGAAATAGCCCCTAACGCTGCAGCAGCCTTTTCAATGGCTTCTTTTCGTCTTCCGGTGATAATTACTTGTGCTCCTTCTGCGATTAATTCTTTTGCGGTTGCATATCCTATTCCGCTGTTTCCACCTGTTACGATGGCTAATTTGTTATTGAACTTATTCATTTCTTTGATTTTTTTACAAAGTTATAGGGGAAATGGTATACTTTTGTTATCAGTATAACGGAGTATATCAGTATCATCAATTATATCATTTAACTTTGTGATCATGGAAAGAGATCAGACAGAAGAACTTAGAGCTTTGCAGGACACACTCTATTTCATTGGAGGAAAGTGGCGAATTCCTGTTATTAATTCGCTTTGCAACGGCAACCGACGTTTTCGCGAAATTGAAAGAAGTATCCCCGGGATTACGACAAGAATGCTTTCAAAAGAACTGAAAGATATGGAGTTAAATAAGTTGGTTAAACGAACTGTTTATCCCGATATTCCTGTTTTAATTGAATATGAACCCACTGAATATTGCAGGACTTTCGGGAATATTATTTCGGAAATGATTATTTGGGGTAGAGAACATCGAAAAATGATTGTGGAGGATAAGGTTTAGAATCGTATTCTATGTACTACCATCAGCTAAAAAGTCGCTGATGGTAGTACCGCTCCAATAAATCTCCTTTTTTATTTAATGAAAAGCTTGAAAAGGTCTTCAGCCCCAGCGTCAAACTTCTTGCCATTAACATAAAAGGATGGTGTCCCATTGACTCCGC
>JAQSXG010000139.1 GCA_029256785.1 Neobacillus sp. | reverse complement strand
AGCAGAGGAAGGGGAGGAATAAGTATGACAGAGACAAGACAAAAACTAATTGAAGTTAAAAATCTTAAAAAATACTTCCCCTTAAAAACTTCCTTGTTTAAAAAGGGCAATCAAGCAGTTAAAGCGGTAGATGATGTTTCATTTCATATTTATAAAGGAGAGACATTTGGACTTGTTGGTGAATCCGGGTGTGGTAAATCCACATTAGGTCGAACACTAAATCGGTTGTATGATCCTACTGCAGGTGATATTCTCTTTGATGGCAAAGATATCGCAAAATTGGATAATAAAGGTCTTAAGCCATATCGAAAAAGAATGCAAATGATTTTTCAAGATCCTTACTCTTCCTTAAACCCTTATATGACAGTTGAGGATATCATCGATGAGCCACTGGAAATTCACACAAGTTTATCAAAAAGTGAGAGAAAGAAGGTCATCGTCGATATACTGGAAAAAGTGGGGTTAAAAAAAGAAGATTTGGAAAAATTACCCCACGAATTTAGTGGTGGCCAGCGACAAAGAATTGGAATCGCTCGGGCACTTTCCACTAATCCGGATTTTATTATTTGTGATGAGGCAATTTCTGCTCTTGATGTTTCGATTCAGGCACAAGTGATAAATTTGTTGCAAGACCTCCAGCAGGAGTTGAAATTGACTTATTTGTTTGTTGCGCACGATTTATCAATGGTCCGCCATATATCTGACCGGATTGGTGTTATGTATCTTGGTAAAATAGTCGAGGTTTCTCCAAGCGATGAGTTATACGGTAATCCGTTACACCCCTATACTCAAGCTTTGTTATCGGCCATTCCAATTCCAGATCCAATCAAGTCGCAAAATAGTAACCGTGAGATTATTGCAGGAGAACTTCCAAGTCCTATTGATATGGAAAAAGGGTGTCGATTTAGAGGTCGCTGTCCCTTTGCCAAACCAATCTGTGGTGAAAAAGACCCTGATTTAAAACATGTAGTTGGTGAGCATTATGTGGCCTGCCACCTATATTAAATAGTATGAGTGAAGGGATGACTAATTAATGGAGAAGGTTAAATTAGCACTAAATTATGCCCTAATGCTTGAAATGATAAAAGCAAAAGGATTAGATCAACAGGCAATTATTACTCTTTTAAATGAAGGAGAAGAAGCAGATTTTGAAAATTTCGGTGAGGGAATTCCGACTTGGAAGACACTCATTGACTATTATCGTATCAATAAAAACAAATTCCATCTAGCACTCAAAGAGGGATATGAGATTACTTTCCTAACAAAAGGAGCACTTAAATCTCTATTGAGAATTAAGTTTGGAATGAAAGAAGGCGAGGATTTTATTGATACTGGTGAGTTTCTTGATCAAGTTAAGATTACCAATGAAGACCTTGATGCCTTACAAGGAGTTATTTCAAAGAACTGGACCATTGTTAAAGAAGAGGGAATTAAAATTGAACTGACCTATAAACCTGTATTTAATATATAAATAAAGAGAACCATCGTTTCCTTCTTGGGAATGATGGTTCTTTTGGTTAGATTGGTATAAGTAATCTTTTTTCGTCTTCGTTTTTCTTGTTCTCATATCTGTAAAAATAAATGGGCTACGCTTTTCTTCCGGATTCATTCTGCCTTCACGTACCAGTTTTGTACGCAGTTTCTTTGCTTTCGATTTTGCCATAACAATCACTCCTCAAAATTCTATCTACTCCATTATAAACCATTTGGAGTATTTTTAAGTAGGAATTATGCTACGTTTTCCTGTTTCTTTAGTTCATCTGAAGCTGTTCTTCGTACATAGAGGACGTAGTAGAGTACAGCACCGATTAGAACATAAAACGCACTAAAAAAGTATAATGAGCTATAATCCATTTTGGTTACCATAAGACCCAATAGGAAGGATCCCAGTGCAATCCCAATATCATAGATTGATAGAAAGGTAGCTGTAGCCATTCCCCTTTTTCGAGGTAAAGCATGTTGAATAGCGATTGTTTGAAAAGTTGGGAAGAGTGTTCCCCAACCTAAACCAATAAGTGCGGCGGACAAAAGGAAACTGCCTGCTCCATTACTTATGCTCAAGATAAACATACCAATTGAAAATAATATAATTGATGGAAAAACAATGACATTCGGACCAAATTGATCAAACCATTTACCTGTAAATGGCCGCGAAATTAATAGAACCACAGCATAAACAACAAAGAAAAGACTAGAAACTTCTTCAACATGTATCTCCGCAGCATAGACAGACACAAAAGATAGTAGCGCGGAATAGACGATAGCTAGGAAGCTTCCAACTAAAGCAATTGGCACGGCTGATGCTTCAAAAAAGCTTCGAAATGAAAAAGAAGACTGAACAGCAAGTGGTTCAGGCTGCTGAACATGTTTCGTTAACTTTACGGATAGCCCTGTTAATAGTGAGCCAATGGCAACTAGCACAGACAAAACAAACATTGTGTTTGCACCCCATTGCTGGATGGTCGTTAATCCAATAAAGGGTCCCAGAACCATTGCTAAATTTGTTGACATAACGAAGTATCCCATTCCTTCACCTCTACGCTTGCTCGGAAGTAAATCTGCAACGATAGCTCCAACAGCTGTAGTTGCCATTCCAAAACCAATTCCGTGTAATAAGCGAATAACTAGAAATCCAGTAATCGATGTGGGGAAAAAGTATAAAAGGGATGTAGCTGAAAAAATAATAAGTGAAGTTAATAACACTTTTTTTCCACCTGCTCGTTCTAGCCATTGTCCAGCAAGGGGGCGAGAGATAATCGCTGATAGTACGAATACGGTTGTCATTAACCCAGCTGTTGAAGCGCTGCTGTTAAATTCCTGTATAGAATAAATAGGAAGGGTAACCAGCAAGATATAGAAGGTTAAAAATAGAAAAAAATTACTTAGAGAAATGCTTATAAAATCCTTTGTCCATAATTTCGTTTCATTCATATATAGATTCCTTTCATTACAGTTCCTTTAGCCAGGTGGTTTGCAAGTTTAGTAATTTTGCCTGTGAGGTTACTGGTAGTCCATTTAGTAATGCTTTGTTGTTCTCAAATACTGCCTGCTCCCATTTAGGGAAGTCTACTAATGCCGCTTCTGTTAATTGAATATACTTTTCTCGTTTGTCTCTTCCTTGGACCTGTTTGACAAATCCTTGTTTAACAAGTCTTTGAATCGTCCTAGTCATAGGAGGGGCTTCAACAAATAAATACTCACAAAGTTCTTTTTGGGTTAATGAACCCTTTGTTTTAAGTACAAAAATTACTGACCATTGGGCACTGTATAACCCAAATGGTTTAAGTGCTTCATTAAGCTTATTTGTTAGTTTGCGAGACAGCTGATGCAATGTATGGAATAGTTCGTGGCTATTTTGAATAGTAATCACTCCGAAATTATATAGTTATAAAATAGTTACCTAGGTAACTATAGTGATTTTTTGATGTAATGTCAAGGAAGGTTCAGGTCAGACGCGGAATCATTGCTCGATCCCGCGGAATCGACCCAAAAGTTCGCGGCATCAATAGTAAACCCCGCGGAAACAACCAGGAAGTTCGCGGAATCAAGCCCAAAACTCGCGGAATCAGACCTCAGACCTCTTAAATATGAAAAGCAAAAAAAAGAAATATCCCACGGAGTCATTTCCGCGGGATAAACTAACTTTTCTATCTTAACACATTAAAATACCTTGCCTCGGGATGCGCAAATACCATCGCAGAAACAGATGCTTCGGGTTCCATCATACATCCCTCTGTTAACGCAATGCCAATTTCTTCGGGGTGAATCAACTTGAATAACTTTTTTTGATCTTCTAATTCAGGACATGCTGGATACCCGAATGAGAAGCGCTGTCCTTGATACTTAGCAGAAAAGCGATCCTGCATAGTAAATGTTAGCGGATCTGGGAATCCCCAACGATCACGCATTTGCCGGTGGATTAATTCTGCGAAGCCTTCCGCCGTCTCTAACGCTAATGCTTGTAGGGCATGGCATTCAAGGAAACGTCCCTCTTTTTTTAATTGATCGGCTTTTTCACGAATACCTCTGCCAGCAGTTACAGTAAAGAAACCGACGTAATCCATCACTCCGCTATCAACTGATTTAACAAAATCAGCTAAACATAAATATGGGGCAGATTCCTGGCGCGGAAAGTCAAACGTTTCAATTACCTTGGTTGAATCATTCGGATCAAAAATACATACCTTGTTACCCTCTGATTGAGCTGGGAAGAATTGATAGACAGCTGCAGGAGTAATCCAATTTCCTCGGTTTGCATCTTCCAATAACTGGTCAACAACGCCTTTTACTTTTACAGCTTTATCATTCTTTTCGGCAAGAAGATTGGCTATTTTCCCTTTTACACCCAGATGGTGACCAATTAACATTTGCATATTAATATATGGTTCGATATGTGAAAGAGAGTAGCTTTTCAGGATATGTCTCTTAGTATCCATTGGCGTAAATACAGGCGCTTCGGTTGAAACACTTGGCTTTGATTTGACTGCTACAGAACCAATCGAACGAGAAGGTGTATAATCTCTCGGAACCTCTAGGGCAGCCAACTTTTGATTTTTTTCTTCAAACAGCTTTTGATATTCTTCAGGTGTTTGCACTTGATTTGCGAGTGCTAACCCTGTCATAGCATCCTTGGCATATAGTACAAGTCCATCATAATCTTTCGCAATTCTTGTATCCGTGAATTTCCTGGATAGTGCAGCACCGCCAACCAAGATAGGGGTCGAGATTCCTGCTTCCTTCATATCTTGAGCGGTAATGACCATTTGCTGGGCTGATTTCACTAGTAACCCCGATAACCCGACCATATCTGGTTTTTCTTTTAAAATCGTTTGGACCAACTCTGTTGGCGAAACCTTGATTCCTAAATCGAGCACTTCGTACCCATTATTGCTAAGGATGATATCGACTAGGTTTTTTCCGATATCATGAACATCACCTTTTACGGTTGCTAAAATAATTTTCCCCTTAGAGGAAGAAACATCGCCTTTTTCCATGAAGGGCTCTAAGTAAGCAACAGATGCTTTCATTACTTCGGCGCTTTGAAGGACTTCGGCAACAATCAGTTGGTTGTCATTAAATAGACGACCAACCTCCTTCATTCCTTCCATTAATGGACCGTTGATGATATCAAGCGGAGCAGCATAAACTGTTAGTGCCTTTTCTAGATCAATAAGTAAGCCTTCTTTTGTACCCTCGACCACATAATATGCTAAACGTTCTGCAAGACTCATGTCAGATGCAGTTATCTTCGACTCTTTCTTTTTGCCACGGTAAAATTCAGTAAAGGTAGCTAATGTTTCATCTGTTGTATGAAAAAGAAGTCTCTCAGCTAATTCGACTTCGTCCTTCGAGATGGATGCAAAACGTTCTAGTTTCTCCGTATTAACAATTGCATAGTCAAGACCAGCTAACGTACAGTGGTATAAAAACACAGAATTTAAGATTTCTCTTCCAACAGGTGGAAGTCCAAAGGATACATTACTAATTCCGAGGATCGTTTGCGTTTCTGGGAAGTTTTGCTTAATTAACTTTATTCCTTCTACAGTTGCTTTCGCTGAACCGATATACTGCTCATCACCTGTACCGACCGGGAAAACAAGCGGGTCAAAAATTAGATCCTGTGGCTTAAGGTGATATTTATTAACGAGGAGTTCATACGAACGCTTTGCAATTTCAAGTTTTCGTTCTGCCGTAACTCCCATGCCAATTTCATCTATGGTCCCAACGACCACTGCCGCCCCATACTTATGAATCAAAGGAACGACAGCCTCGAACCGTTCCTCGCCATCTTCAAGATTAATAGAGTTAATAATCGCTTTCCCTTGAGAAAACTTCAGTGCCTTTTCGATTACCTTTTCATCGGTGGAATCAATAACGACGGGTACTTTGACTTTTTTAACTACTTCTTGAATGAAATTCTCCATGTCGATAAGTTCATCACGGTCAGGGTCTGCCAGGCAAATATCAATCACATGTGCTCCACCCTTTACCTGCGCCCTTGCTACCTCTGCCGCTTCCTCAAATTTCCCATCGGTAATGAGACGTTTAAATTTACGGGAGCCAATTACGTTCGTTCTTTCTCCAACCATAATTGGCCGTAGCTGGGGGTCATCATAAATGAAGGGTTCAATTCCTGATACCATGTGAGCAGCGGCTTGTTTTGTTTCTCTTGGTTGGAAATTTTTCATTGATTCAGAGATTGCTCGGATATGGTCAGGAGTCGTACCGCAGCATCCTCCAACAATGTTTAGCCAGCCGTGGGCAGCAAAATCAGCAAGCTTTTTGGCTAGTGTTTCTGGTGTTTCATGATAATGCCCATCCTCATCAGGTAAGCCGGCATTCGGATAACAGCTGACCGCGGTAGAGGCTAAATTTGCTAGGGAACGAACATGCTCCTGCATAAATTCTGGACCTGTTGCACAATTTAGGCCAACCGCGACAGGGTCCATATGCTCAATTGAAATATAAAATGCTTCAATGGATTGCCCTGCAAGCGTTGTTCCCATTGGTTCAATTGTTCCGGACACCATTATTGGTAGTGTCTTTCCCGTTTTCTCGAAGGCTCGCTGAATACCGATGTACCCTGCCTTAACATTGAGCAAATCCTGACTTGTCTCAAGGAGAAGAAGGTCGACTCCGCCATCAATTAAACCAATGACCTGTTCTTCATAAGAAGAAGAAAGAGCATCAAAGCTTGTTCCTCCAGTGACACTTAATGTTTTGGTTGTTGGACCCATTGATCCTGCAACATAACGCGGCCATTCATCAGTGGAAACGGCATCTGCTTCAATTTTAGCTAATTGCCCAGCAATCTTATTTATTTCATATGCTTTGAACCCAAGGTCATATTCATCGAGAACGATGCTAGCTGCCCCGAAGGTATTGGTTTCAATAATATCTGCACCAGCCTTTAGGTATTCACGGTGAATACGAGAAATGACAGCTGGGGAGGTCAAATTTAGATGCTCGTTACAGCCGTCATATTGTTCACCACCGAAATCATCAGCGGTTAAATCAGCTTGTTGAATCATTGTCCCCATGGCACCGTCCATCACGAGGATTCGTTTTTTAAGTTGTTCAGTGAATGGAGTCTTCGACATAGATGTTCCTCCTAACTTCGATTGCGCGCTTATTGGCATAAAGTGCTAACTCAGTGGTTAACTCATATCGTAAAAATGGGGTAATCAAATATATTCCGTTAAATAGGTCAAGCGCGGTATCAATTAATGATTTAGTAATTTCAATCCCTTCACGTGCTGCTAGAAGCTTGTTTTCGCCGTGAGCTGCCATACTGTCTCGAACAGTTTGCGGAATTTTGATTCCCGGCACTTCATTATGAAGAAATTCAGCATTTCGACTGCTTATCAATGGCATTAATCCAATATAGATAGGAGCATTTAGATTCTTTGTATGTTCGTATACTTCCAGAAGCTTTTCTTCAGAGAAAACTGGTTGAGAAATAAAATAATCAGCACCACTGGTAATCTTTTTCTCTAGCCTTTGTACGGCTTTCTCAACGGAACGAACATTTGGATTAAAAGCAGCGGCAATGCTAAAAGTGGTTTTTTGTCCCAAGTCCTTTCCATAATAGGATAACCCCTCATTCAACTGTTTCATCATTTGGATAAGCTCAAACGATGATACATCATAAACAGAGGATGCCCCAGGGAAATCACCTACCCGAGCAGGATCACCCGTAATGGCAAGCACATCATGCATTCCAAGTGTGTGTAACCCCATTAAATGGGATTGCAGGCCAATGATATTACGGTCCCGGCATGAAATATGAATCAGCGGGCGCATCCCTAACTCTTTTTTTACTAAATAACCTAATGATTCATTGGAAATACGGACGGATGCAAGCGAATTATCCGCTAGTGTTATTGCATCGATACCTGCAGCCTTTAACGCCTTTGCCCCATCAAAAAACTTAGTTGTATCTAGCTTTCTCGGAGGATCTAATTCTACTATGACAGAAGGTCTTTCTTTAACGATTTCCTCAAGAGGCTGAAATTCTCTAGCTGGTACGGATGAATCTACGATAATTTTATTTGGTATTACTTTTACAACCTTTTCGGTTACTGGAGTACTATTCTTTAATACAGTAGCAAATGCACGGATATGTTCCGGTGTTGTGCCACAGCAGCCGCCAAGGAGTCTGACTCCTTGATTTCGAAATGCAAGAGCTGATTTTCGAAAATACTCAGCATCCCCCTCATAGTGAAATTTGCCGTCCGTATAGGTAGGGAGACTAGCATTCGGGTATGCCGACAGAAAGGCATGTTCTGGTAGTTCAATCCTTTCAAGTGATTCGAGCATATGATGGGGGCCAAGCCGGCAATTTAGTCCAATTACATTAGCCCCAAGGCCCTCAAGACTTTTAATGGCAGCATTAATCGGTGTCCGATCTTGTAAGAATCCTGGCTCTTGGGATGAGACTTGGGCAATTATTGGTAAATTTGTTTCTTTTCGGGCAATGGATAGGACTGTTTCTAGTTCCTCAAGATCGTAGTAGGTTTCAAGTATCAGACCATCTACCTCTTCTAATAACAGGCAATATAATTGTTCACGGAAGCTCCGTTTTAATTCTTCCATTGAGATAGAGATAGGTTTAATGCCGCGATTCCCACCCATAGTTCCAAGGATAAATGCATTTTTACCAACCGCTATTTTAGCATTGCGAACGGCTGCACTATTGATTTCCTTAACTGAATCTTCAAGCCCATATCTCTGCAATTTTAAATAATTGGCGGCATAGGTGTTGGTCTGAATTACATCAGCCCCAGCATCAAGATAAGCTTTATGGATAGATTGTATTTTTTCTGGATGAGAAAGATTTAGTTCTTCAAAACAACTTCCTGTCCCGAACGAGTGTAGTAGGGTACCCATGGCCCCATCTGCAATTAAAATTTGCTTTTCTAACTTTTCTAATAGACTCATAGGAGTTCTCCTTGATGCAAGGCAAAATCTTTCTCGTGAATTTGCGCTAGTGCTCGAGTAAAGTCAAGGATTAGATCGTTCGGATTTTCTAAACCTACTGATAAGCGCAATAGATGATTAGATATCCCGCGTTTTTCTCTTTCAGTTTGTGGCATTGCAGCATGGGACATCTTAGCTGGATAGGATAAAATTGACTCCACAGCACCAAGACTGACAGCAAAGACAGGTATTTTTACATTGGCAACAAATGTTCTAAGCGATTCTTCATCAGCAAGTTCAAACGAAAGTACAGCTCCAGCACCAAGAGCTTGATCCTGCTGTAGTTCGTACTGAGGATGTTTTTTTAGACCAGGATAATAGACTTCTTTAATCAAGGGGTGTGAGCTTAAAAAATCTGCAAGTTTTTGGGCTGATTTTTGCGATTGCTCGAGCCTGACAGACAGAGTCTTTAATCCTCTTAAAACGAGCCAGGCATCCTGAACACCAAGGACAGCTCCAAACGAGTTTTGTAGAAAACCAAGTTTCTTTGCTAAGACCTCGTCTTTTACAACGGCTAGTCCTGCGACAACATCACTGTGACCCGATAAGAATTTTGTTGCACTGTGAAGAACAATATCGGCACCAAGCTCCAATGGTTTTTGCAAAGCAGGAGTGAGGAAGGTATTGTCAACAAGTGTTAATGCATGAACTTCCTTTGCCAGATTACAAATGGCTCGGATATCTGCTACTTTAAGTAACGGATTGGAAGGAGTTTCGATATAGAAAGCCTTTGTATTCGGCTGAATAGCTGCTTGGACTTGGTTAAGGTCGGTCATATCAACAAAGGTATGCTCGATACCAAAGCGTGTTAGGACTTCTGTAACCATTCGAAACGTACCGCCATAGACATCATCTGTTATAACAACATGATCGCCTGAAGAAAGCAGAAGGAAAGCTGTTGAAATAGCAGCCATCCCTGAAGAAAAGGCAAACCCGTGACTCCCGCCCTCAAGGTCAGCAATGATATCCTCGAGGGCTTCTCT
>JAQSXG010000138.1 GCA_029256785.1 Neobacillus sp. | reverse complement strand
TCAACATACAGAAATCATAGGGTAATAGCAGATTACTATAAAAATTAATAATATCAAAAAATAAAAATCACGAGCGAAAATAGAAGCTCGTGATTTTTTATATTTAATAATTAGTGCGAATGTTTTTCAACCCTCTGTTTGCGGATGGCATGAATAACAAATGTAGCCAGAAAAGCTACGACCATGATGATAATGAAAATTTCATTTGGAATATGAATGTCAACAAGTGTTAGGCCCATTTTTATCGCAATAAAAGTAATCAGTACATATGCAGTCGTTTCAAGTTCTGGAACTCGATTCATTAAACTAATAAAGAAAGTTGCCACTCCCCTCATTAGAAGAATGCCAATCATACCGCCAAGAAGTATCACCCAAACTTCTTCAGAAACAGCAAGTGCAGTCAGAATACTATCGACAGAGAACGCTAAATCCATGATTTCTACACTAATAACTGTTGCCCAGAAGAAACCAAATGTTTTTACTAACCAACCAGTTGGCTTTCGTTCTTTATCATCTTCACCTTCTTCTTTACTTTTAAATTTTTCTCTAAAGAAGCTGACAGATAGCCATAATAGGTATAATGCTCCAATCAACTTAATAAACCATAGACCAACGCCTTCTTTTGTTGGTGTTTGGGTAAAGGCTTTACAAATGCTGACAACACCAAGGCGTTATCTGCGGATAAGATACATTCCAAAACTGCTAATGAAAGAATTAATCCCCATGCTTCTGAAGAAGTTAAAACATCTGCCCACATATGCCAGTCTAACATTGATGCATAGGTTGATAGAATATCATCCCACATTTTCATATCTCCTCTGATAGTATTTTATAATCTGTTAATTTTTTCTAACAAATCATTCATTTTTTTTAGGCCACTAATGATATCGAATAGCGAATCTTTCGTTTCCCCTTTAATAGAAACTGAAATTTTTTCTATTAACTCCTGATTAATCTCTTCTACCACCTTATTTCCCTTTTCCGAAAGAACTAACTTTACCACCCGCTCGTCCTTTTCGTCTCTAACTCGTTGTAAAAAACCTTTGGTTGCTAGTTTTTTACACATTGTTGAAATATTCGTGCCTGCTATATTTAATCTGCTAGCTAAACTGCCAATTGTATGTGAACCATGTTGCTTAATCTCGACAAGTATTCTCCCTTGTAGCACGGTTAACCCATGGTGTTCACATAATGAAGTAATAATCATATTCGTATTTTCACCAATTTTTCGCGTATAATCCCATAGATTGTTTTTGAAATCAGTTACTTCCATCATTTCCCTCCGTTATTAACTATTAAACATATTATATATAGTTTATATATAATATGAATTATATTATTATTTTTTAAAATACACAATTACTTTACAACAAGAAAAAGGATAACCAATTATCGGTTAACCCCAAATTTGTTGTGTTCTTTTTACTAGCTTACCCCTGCTGATTTTAACTTAACAGGACAGCCCACATGTACATTTGCTTTTTCCAAAGTACAGGGAATAGGACGCTGGGAATTCTTGATTGACCCTTTGGACCTCGATGGCAAACTCTTCCTCTGTTTTAGGTACTGGAGATAGTCGATCTGCTTTCTCCTGAGTATCAATGTTCGCACCAGGCGGAACAAAGCTGTTTGGTTTAAGTTCCACCCCATTTGTCACTACTGCACCTGAAGAAATAAAGCACCCCTCCGCTACGCGGGCATTATAAACAATTGCTTTAAAGCCAATAAAAACATTGTCATCAATTCTAGATGGCCCATGAATTAATGACCCATGGGCACAAGATACACCGTTCCCAATATATATGGAGTATCTCTTATTGTCCTTCTCCATATACTTATTTTTCAAACCATGAAGAATCACACCATCCTGTAAATTGCTATTGCTCCCAACATAAAAAGGTGTACCTTCATCCGCTCGGATACTAACAAAGGGACCCACATACGTGTTATTTTCGATCGTGACATTCCCTACAATATACGTAAAGGGACTTAAGAATGCATTATTATGGATTCGCGGGAACCTTGGAATAGGATTTACTGAAGTTGGGGGATTGTAACCTACATAGTAGCTATATATATTCATAGGCCATTGGTTACCTGATTCATTCCACATACTAATGTCTCCTTTCATTTTGCACCTTATTACAAACTTTATAATTACATATACGTAGGAAATATTAATTCATACCAACGGAAAAATATGTTACCGTAATTAATTGCAAAAAGGTTAACCGCTTTAACGGTTAACCTTTTGCATCACTTGGACTTCTTTCCATTTTCGTATACTGTTAATAAACCAAATTCTTGTGCATTGTTCCAAATCTGACAGGGAAATTACTTTTTCGAAAATTTCCCCCTTTTTTATAAGACTTTCACGGAAGGTACCGGCCAGTAGACCGCTACTAACTGGGGGAGTCCATAAACACCCCTCCATTTCCACCACTACATTGCCATTTGTAAATTCCGTTACCTCTCCGTCATTATTCCAAAGTAACACATCGAAAATATTCGATGGTTTTTGTTTTTGGAATTCAGAGTAAACTTTTCGATTGGTTGTTTTGTGGTAGAGGTACAGATTATTTTCGTCTATTGGATTATCTGCAATCACTACCTTCAAAGCAGTCTCCTCCAAACTAATAGGTTGACTTTCTATCGTAAGTTCCCCATTCTTTGCCGCTAAGAGACGGACCTTAAACAAGCCATCACTATTTTTGAGGGAATATTCATTTAAGAACCCTTTAACATTTTTTATCTTAAATCCAAAGTATTGAGCAGAATAATTCAAGCGTCGTAAATGCTCATCCAGCAAAAAATAGTTCCCATTGTCTAATAATAAACTCTCAAGCAGCTGGAAGGTAACTGGTTCTTCTTCAAGCAGTTTTGCTTTTGCTAGGATTTCAAGATATTCTCCTTCTGTTGTAGAATCCCAAGTAATCCCCCCACCCACACCATAATCAGCCTTACCAGTGGAATGCTCGATCAATACAGACCGAATCGGCACATTAAAAATTGCTTCGTTATTTGGGGTAATATAACCAATGGCACCACAATAAACTTCACGTGGCCGTGTTTCTAAGTCTGCAATAATATTCATCGTGCTTATCTTAGGTGCACCAGTGATTGACCCACATGGAAACAGCGCTTTAAAGATATCGACTAGTTGAGTTTGTTCAGCTACCTTAGCAGTAATCGTTGAGGTCATTTGGTGAACCGTTGGATATTGTTCAATTTCAAAAAGCTTTTCAACGGTCACCGTAGAAGGTTTGGCAATCATACCTAAATCATTTCGCAGCAAATCAACAATCATCACATTTTCTGCTCGATTTTTTTCCGAATGATAAAGTTCATTGGCATTTTCTCTATCCTCTGCAAACACTTTCCCTCTTTTAGTAGTCCCTTTCATCGGTCGTGTAGTAATTTGGCCATCCTCTAGATGGAAAAATAATTCAGGTGATGCAGACAAAATACTATGATCCCCTGTATTGATATACGCACAATAGTTGGAGGATTGTGCTTTTTTCAATCTATCAAAAAAAGCAACATCATCCCCTTTAAAATCTGAAGTTAGACGGATAGTATAGTTTGTTTGATAGGTATCGCCACTCTCAATCAATTGTTTAATAGCAAAAATTGATTGATTGTACTCGTTCCTGCTAACAGATGGAGTCCATTCTGTTACTGTGAAATCTCCAGTACTAGTAAGCGGTTGAATGGCTGGCTCTGAAAAAATACCAAACCATAATAGTGGCATCCTACTTCCTTCCCTAACCCTATAGGACGAGTCAAAGGCCGGAGCACTTTCATACGATAAAAATCCTGCAGCATAAAACCCACTATCAACAGCGTCTTGAACAAGTTGTAAACTTGGTAATATTTCATCTAAGGTTTGTGCAATAATCACCTGTTGCGGATTCTGAAAGGTAAAGGGTGTTATTTCACCTTTCAAATTCGCAAATTCAAATGATAAGAGTGGCTGTATTTGTTCCTTACTGTTTGTATTCATCGCTAGTTTCCTTTGAGTTTATTATTAAGTTTTTTTAATTTGTCTTAGTGGTCTCGGTTCACAATATAGTCCATTAAATGCTTAAGAAAAGTGGTGTTACGCGGGACATCCTGCAACGCTTCCAAAGCTTGACAGTAATGTTCCCACATAGCTTTCCTAGCATTATCAAGACCAAGAATGGACACAAATGTCGAATTGTTATTTTCAGCATCTTTTCCAATTGGTTTGCCAAGCAAAGAGTCCACACCTTCAACATCTAACAAATCATCCTTTATTTGAAAAGCAATTCCGGAATGATAGGCGTATTTTCTTAAAGCCTCTATTTCTATATCATTAGCCTGAGCAAGAATAGCAGGCATTAGGAGCGAAGCTTCAAAGGCTTTACCAGTTTTATAAAAACTTAACGTATTCAATTGTTCCAATGTTAAAGGTTTTCCTTTAGAATCCAAGTCCATTGCCTGTCCTCTACAGATATCCTCTGTCACTTGAGCAGAATATTTAATCAATTTCAGTACTTGTTTTGGATCGAACTGGTCTAGTGATGCTTGTTCCTCAATTGCTTTCTGGGTCAGGTATAGACCGGTTAGTTCAGCTATACCCATATTGTACACTTGATGCAAGGTTGGACGCCCTCTTCTTATTGAGGCATTAGCCTGGGAGGGCAGATCATCAAAAATGAGTGATGCGGTGTGCATATACTCCAAGGATTTCAATAGCGGTAGAATTGCTGAACTTTTTAAACCATATTCGTTAACTCCCATTACCCACGTCATAATTGGCCTTAATCGCTTTCCATCGCCATTTAGACTATAGTTTGCAGCATCAATGATTGGGTTATTTATCATAGAGGTTTTACCGGTTGTTGTGATCGTTAAGAAAGCATTTATTTCATTACGTACATTCTTAATTAAATCAATAAATTCTTCCCTTTCTAACCGTTCATTTCTTAGGTTGGTAATCATATGGTCACGAAGCAGTTTATCAAAGAAATCCACATCATCTGCTTTTTGGACCATTTTTTGAAGAATACGGTTAAACTTTGGAATACCAGCAGTAAATAAATCCATGACTTCATTGTATTTCTTCTTTCCCATTTTTTCCTTGTATCGTTTAAGGCCATTGACGGCACGATCCAAAATTACCTCACAAGTTTTGCTGTCTGATTCATACACATGATGAATCAAGTTAGAGATGACTGTCCAGTAAAGTTCGAATGGGTTGATGAGATCGGAACGCTTCTCATGATATTTCAAATAATAGGTGTAAGGTGTAACTGCACCATCCTTTAAATCATCAAACATATCGGCAAAATCATCTGCCAGCTGGTTATAAATTCCATAATAAAAGGAACGCTCATCAAAGCCTTCATCCACAGGTGCACTCATTACTGATCGGGCGATCAATCGCGAGGAAGAAGATTTTAAAATGATTGGGATATAAAGTTCCTCGTTGGTATAGGTTGCATTCGATAAACTTTTTGCACGGTCCGTTTCCTGAGCATGAAAAAAAACATACGATTGTTCTAAGAAATTTGCCCTTGTCTCTCTTCGTTGATGGGCATCAATATATTCGTAGGCCTCTTTTAGTTCCGAATGAATAAATTCAATTAATTCCTTGTTCTCTCCAGCCCATGCCCCTAGTTCTGGCACAGATCCCGATCTGAGTGTGGTCCGTATCAAATCGGAATAGTGCTTTTCCTCTGTAGCTGTTAAAATTTTGGCGTCAAGAAGATCATCAATAAATGGATACGTCAAACCATAGGAATAACCTAGCCTGATCGCTTCATCAAGTTTCTGGGTACGTACTGTAGGTGGAGTGTCATCACCCATCTCTTCAATCTGATGTAATACTACCCCACCAATAATTTTTATTAGTTTTCTCTGGGCATGCTCAGCATCCATCCCCTCTGGGATATTCGAGGCAACAATCTTCAGTTTATTTAACACCCAAATCAATGTGCTTTCGATACCGTCCTTTTGGGCTAACCTGTATAAACCTGCTACACTAAACGTTTCCGTGGTGTCTTTCCTCTGAGTCAAATGTGTTTTTAAGCTATTAACAAACCGCTGAATACTTGCTTTTGTCTCCGTTGAATTAAGCGTCTTCCCTAAATCCCGCAAAAAAATATATGAAATGCTTCTATCTAGATAATTATCAAGCTTGCCCGTGTAATCTAGCCATTGAATATAACTATGATACCCTTGTGAATTTGGCTGACTATTCCCATTCGAAAAAAAGGATAAAAATGAATGATGAATATGGTTATGTTTCCATGATTGAAAATCTTTTGTAAGGGTAGGTACGTACGTCTTTTGCAATAGTTGCTCATATAGTGATTTGAAATAACGCTCAGCCTTCTGTTCTGCCCGCTGATAACTTGTATCAGCATTTATTCTTAATTCACCATTCATAGGATAGATACCTCTACTCATTATTCTCTATTTAATTTTTTTCAGTTTTTAAAATTAAGCATACACTTAAAAACTATCAAGATATATTTAATTTTAGTACTAAAATTAAATATTTTTCAATTGTTATAATAATTTTACCATTTAACAAACGACAAAAAAACCTTCTACAGGTGTAGAAGGAGATAGAAAGGAAAAGGAAAAATATCTTACATCATTATTTGCAATTAGACAGTTACTAATCTTTCATCCGATGCTTCTTTTTTAGTGACAATTGACTCAATAACAAAAGCTTTTTCGAATCCATCTTTTATTGCATTTGTAATCGAGCCAGGATTGATTGCGTCCCCTATAACAAAAACGTTTTCAAAATGGTCACGATACAACTCTTCCAGAGGATTGTAGGATTGTGTGCCCATTGAGAACACTACATGATCAGCCATTACTTCTGAATGTTCTCCTAACTGATCCTTTACTACTACAGCGTTTGGCAATAGTTTAGTTATCTGACAGCCTTCGATGATTTCTACCTTTGCCTTTTTCAAACGATTTACTATTGTCATCCTTGTGTGAGGTGTTACTTTGTTTCCGGTCTCAGTTGGTACCTCCACTAATGTCACATCGTTTCCTTGTCTAGCAAGCTGGCTGACTACGCTATAACAAACCATTCCACTTCCAATGACGACGATTTTTTGATTGATTAGAGATTTTCGCTGTAATAAAACATCTTCATAATCACATACATTGGAAAGATGATTTCCTTCTAAATCTGGAATGATCGGTTTTGCACCTGTTGCAAGGATTACAGCATATGGATTCAACGTTTTTACCATTTCAACCGATGCCTCTGTATTTAAATGCACATCAACATGTAGTCGTTCCATCTCGTTGCTGTGATATTGGATCATCCAGTTCATTTTCTCTTTGGCTAATGGAGCAGTTACTAGATTCAATTGGCCTGCGAGCTTATCATCTTTCTCAAAGATGGTGACATGATATCCTTTTAATGAAAGTACCCTTGCTGCTTCCATGCCACCTGGGCCACCGCCAACGATGGCCACATTGCGTTTTTCATTAATTTGTTTGAATTCCTTGAACTCCAGTTCTCGGCCTGTTCTAACATTAATCGCACAATTAACATTAGCTCCTGCCCTGGTACATTGTAGGCAGCAAATACACTTCCTAATCTCTTTATCGCGACCCTCAAATGCTTTCTTCGCCCATTCAGGATCTGCGAGGTGTGAACGACCCATTGCAATAAAGTCGGCCTTGCCATCTGCAAGTATTTTGTCAGCAAATTCTGGTTCTCGAATCACTCCTACCGTAATGACCGGAATATTGACTTCCTTCTTAATTGCCTCGGCAAGATATACTCTCCAACCTTGTTCGTAGAGCATCGATTCAATCATTTTTTCCATAGAGTTATAGTTTCCGCAGCTAGCATGAAGGGCATCGGTCCCTATTTTTTCTAAATAACGACTGACTTCTTTGCTTAAAGGAATGTCCATTCCACCTTCTTCAAATTCATCTACACTAAGTCGAATCGAGACTGGGAAATCCTCGCCACATTTTTCTTTAATTCCACGGACAATTTCTTCGACAAACCTCATTCTGTTTTCAAAGCTTCCGCCATATTCATCGGTACGTAAATTTGTATTCGGGCTAAGAAACTGGTTAATTAAGTAGCCGTGGGCACCATGGAGCTCAACACCATCAATGCCTGCCCGCTGGCATCTAGCAGCTCCCATAACAAATTTGTTAACTATTTCTTTTACTTCCGCGTTCGTCAACTCTCTTGGCTCTTCCCCAATCGCTGCACATGTCACGGCACTTGGAGCGACAATTTGTCTGCCCTCTAATAATGAGGAGGTTGTTTCCCTGCCAGGATGCTGGAGCTGTACAAATATCTTTGTACCATATTTATGTAAGGCATTAGCCAATCGGTGGATTCCGGGAATGAAACGATCTTCATCAATTCTTAATTGATTTGCGGCTGCCTTTCCTAGCATATAGTCAATAGAAGTATATTCCACAATGATTAATCCTGTACCACCTTTTGCTCTTTCTTCATAATAAGCAATCTGATGATCCGTAACCTCACCATTAGCTCCTGCCAGGTTGGTTCCCATCGCTGGCATAATAATTCTGTTCTTCAACGTTAGCTTACCAATGTTTCCTTTTTCAAATAAATGGCTGTATTTCATATTTACCCTCCTTTTTCTTTGTTAAATATTTCACAAATTATCACAAAAAAAAGAATTCACATAAATATTATATACGACTTATCGATTTGTTTTTTGTATAGAAGTGACAATTATGGCAAATTAGGTGTTAGCTACCACAAAAAAAGGCAACACAGATTGGCTGGATGCACCGATTCTGAGTCGCCTTTTATAATTATTGTTTAATATCTTTTGTAAAAGCTATAACAGCTTCCTCTTTTGTTGCCCATGATGTAACTAGTCGGATAGCTGAGTTGTTCTCATCAATTTTCTCCCAAATATGAAAGGCATACTTTCTTTGTAATTCATTAATGATAGCATTTGGGAATATTGGAAAAATTTGATTAGTAGGAGCATGAGTTAGAAATGTATAATTCTCTGTTATCAATGCATCTCTAAGCATATCTGCCATTTTATTTGCATGTAGAGCTAATTCAAAAAAGAGATTGTCTCGGAATAGCTCAAGAAACTGAATCCCCAATACCCTACCTTTTGCCAGGAGCCCGCCCTTTTGCTTAATATGATAGCGAAAATCCTCTTTAAGAATATCGCTGCAAATGACTAAGGCCTCGCCCAAAAGAGCACCATTCTTAGTTCCGCCAATATAGAAGGCATCCACAAGTGATGAGATTTCGTTTAATGTTAAGTCACTTTCTTCCGAACACAATGCTGAACCTAATCTTGCACCATCCATATATAATAATAGATTTTTTAACTTGCAATACTCATTTAACTGCTCCAGTTCCTTTTTATTATAGATGGTCCCAATTTCAGTAGAGTTTGAAATGTATACTAATTTTGGTTTCACCATATGCTCATCCGTATGAAGCTCGAGTGTCGTTTGTATTGCGGAAGGAGTTAGTTTACCATCATCTACATCAATGGATAATATCTTATGTCCAGTAGCTTCAATCGCACCCGTCTCGTGGCCGAGAATATGACCGGTATTGGCTGCAATTGCTGCCTCATGTGGTCTTAAGAAAGCTGAAATGGCCGTAAGATTTGTTTGAGTTCCTCCTGACAATAGATGAATATCAACATCAGTTCTTCCTATTATCCCCTTTAATAGTTCGATTGCTTCGCGGCTAAATTGATCTTCCCCATATCCCTCGTCCTGCACCAAGTTAGATTCTAGTAAAGCATTTAATATTCTAGGATGTGCACCTTCACTGTAATCATTCTTAAAGCTGTACATTGGATTTCCCCCGTTAACATTTATTTCATATTCATTATTATAACCTACCATTTGTATTTAAAAAATTGGCTGTGTTAAACTTGGCTGTTGATTTGCGCTTCAGGTGCTATGCTTTCCGCGGGCTCACCCGTGAGCCTCCTCGCTGCTTCGCACCTGCGGGGTCTCA
>JAQSXG010000137.1 GCA_029256785.1 Neobacillus sp. | reverse complement strand
CTACATAATTTTATACGATTGGGAGTAGTAAAATGGAAAAAGTACTTATTTTTGGACACAAAAACCCTGATACAGATACAATTTGTTCGGCAATTGCTTATGCCGATTTAAAAAAACAACTAGGAATGGATGTTGAACCGATTCGTCTTGGACAAATCAATGGTGAGACGCAATATGCCCTTGACCATTTCCATGCAGAGGTTCCACGCTTAGTTGAAGCTGTGGCTGCAGAAGTAAACTCAGTAATCTTAGTGGATCACAATGAACGTCAACAAAGTGCGAATGATATCACCAATGTTCGTGTATTGGAAGTTATCGACCACCACCGAATTGCAAACTTTGAAACAAGCGATCCGTTATATTACCGTTGTGAGCCTGTTGGCTGTACTGCAACGATCTTAAACAAAATGTACAAAGAGAATGGCAAGGTAATTCCAAAGGAAATTGCTGGACTTATGCTTTCCGCAATCATTTCAGATTCCTTGTTATTTAAGTCGCCAACTTGTACACCAGAAGATGTGGCAGCAGCACGTGAATTAGCAGAAATTGCTGGTGTTGACGCTGACGCCTATGGTTTAGAAATGCTAAAAGCTGGTGCAGACTTGAGTGATAAAACTGTGGAGGACCTAATTTCTCTTGATGCGAAAGAGTTCGAAATGGGTTCAAGTAAAGTAGAGATTGCTCAAGTAAATGCAGTTGATACTTCAGAAGTATTAGCACGCAAAGAAGAATTAGAAGCGAAAATCTCACAAGTAATTGCCGACAAGAACCTAGATCTATTCTTATTTGTCGTAACAGATATCCTAACAAACGACTCCGTTGGTCTAGCACTAGGAAACAAGGCAAATGCCGTAGAAAAAGCATACAACGTAACACTTTCCGATAACACAGCAACACTAAAAGGCGTAGTATCCCGCAAAAAACAAATCGTCCCAGTACTCACCGACATCTTCAACAAAGGAATCTAATCACAAAGACCGTTCAAATAGTAATATTTGGACGGTTTTTTCTTTGGTGGTGACATCGTTTTTAACCGTTGTTGCCTGGAGCTCTAATCAACTTCCATGTTAAAAAACTATCCGCAAAACCAACACGTTGACTGTATGGTTTACTGTATGATATAGTAATAGAGTATCGAGAAAGGGGTGAGCTTATTGGGAAGTTGTATAGAATTGGTGAATTAGCAAATATCATGAACGTATCCAAGCGAAAGATTGACTACTACACCCAAATTGGCTTATTACACCCTGCTCGAACCGATTCTAATTACCGATTATACGGAGAAGAATGTGTTCAGACATTAGAATTAGTTGAGCACTATAAAAATCTTAATATGCCATTAGAGGAAATTAAAACATCCATTGAACTAATAAATTCGGATCAAACCATTGATAAACAAAAACTTGAAAAACATTGCGAACAAATCGGTACCATTATGCAGCACCTAAAAGATGAAATAAAAGTAATGGAACCGATGCTACAAAAATTAGACAACAACCAAAAAGAAATACTGCTAACAAAACTATCCACACAAAGTCAGACTCTAGCCCTGACACTATTACAATTAATGAGCTAGAACATTCTTGAAAAAGATGAAAAAACCAGGAGGTGTATTCCTTACTTACTAGATTGGTAAGTATGGAGAATATTGATACTAACAAACTTAATCATAATAGCAATTTTAATTGCCTTTACGGCATTTTTCGTATCCTACGAGTTTGCTATTGTAAAAGTCCGCAGCACGCGTATTGACCAGCTTGTTGCCGAGGGAAACAAAAACGCTATTGCAGCGAAAACAATCATCACAAATCTTGATGAATACTTATCAGCCTGTCAATTAGGTATTACTGTTACCGCACTAGGCTTAGGTTGGTTGGGTGAACCAACGGTGGAACGATTACTTCACCCATTATTCAATCAATTAAGTATGCCTGAATCAGCTGCAAGTATTTTATCGTTTATTATTGCCTTTTCTTCGGTAACGTTTATTCACGTAGTTGTCGGGGAATTAGCTCCAAAAACGGTTGCCATTCAAAAAGCAGAGGCTGTTACCTTACTGATGGCAAGACCAATGATTATTTTTTACAAAATTATGTATCCCTTTATTAAAATATTAAATGGTTCAGCACGTGGTTTAGTAGGGATCTTTGGATTAAAGCCGGCGTCAGAACACGAAAACGCCCATTCAGAGGAAGAACTGCAATTAATCATTTCCGAAAGTTATAAAAGCGGAGAAATTAATCAGTCTGAATATAAATATGTGAACAAAATTTTTGAATTTGACGATCGTCTTGCGAAAGAAATTATGGTACCTCGTACAGAAATCGTTGCCTTTGATCAATCATTAACTCTTGAAGAGTGTTTAGAAATTGTAAAACAAGAAAATTACACGAGATACCCAGTGATTGATGGTGAAAAGGATAATATTGTCGGTATGCTGAATATGAAAGAGGTATTAACTGAATACATCAGTGGGAAGAGTCTTGATACTTCCATAAGCGAATATGTCCGCCCAGTTATTCAGGTAATTGAATCAATTGCCATTCACGACCTATTAGTGAAAATGCAAAAGGACCGCGTTCATATGGCAATCTTAATGGATGAATATGGCGGTACAGCAGGTTTGGTAACAGTAGAAGATATTCTTGAAGAGATTGTTGGCGAAATTCGTGATGAATTTGATGCAGACGAAGTACCTGAAATAAATAAAATTAGTGAAAACAAAACAGTCGTTGATGGTAAAGTACTCATCGACGAAATAAACGAACTTTTCAACTTAGATATTGATGAATCTGAGATGGATACCATTGGTGGATGGATTTTATCAGAGAAAATGGATGTAGTTGAAGGTGACAGTGTCCAATATGGTAATTACGAATTTAAAGTCCTTGAAATCGATGGGTATCATATTAAGCTTTTAGAAATTGTTAACTTAATGAAATCGGAGTCGTTTGCCTCATAAAACTTATCCCTCTTGCATAATTGCAAGAGGGATTTTTTTAATTTATCAGATGTGTAATTTCCTGTCCAAATCCGCACTCATCCGTTGGCTGGTAAGATAGTCCAATTCTCTCCGCTTTTCAACCTGCATTCTCACATCATGTCTCCTGTTGTAAAGCTCGTAACAGACTCCGTGGGCACTCATCATGGCTTTTTCCATCAAACTTGTGTAATTCATTTTTAAATGGATATGGATCTCCTCCGGTTTGTCGCGTTGGCGACTTTTTGTAATGCAATATTCATGTTACCATCCCCGCAAATCGGTGACAAAGTCGGTAATTCAGGATATAAAGCTGTTAGAAAGGCTGATGTTGAGTCTCATAAAAATAACTCACTGATACGTAGAATTCTAGCCACATCCTTCCATTTGGAGGTTGTATTGGTTTATTTTGTCGGAAAAAAAAAGAAAACCCGCCACTATTTATTAGGGCGGGCGCTAAGAATTTATTTTAAATTTGGTACGTGTCCATCTTAATTAAGTGGTTTATCCAATGTGAACTCAGCTTTGGGAAGTGTAATTATTTTTCCGCCAATTTGAACATGGACGGTATCTTTAAAAATGGCTTTTACTATTCCCTTTAATGAAATGGTTGAATTGACAGAGATATTTTTTGAATCAGCTTGATTTGCCATATGAATCACACCTTCCAAAGTAATTAAAATTATTATATATCAAAAAAAATAAAAAAAGCGAGTAATTAGGTTTAACTTTTCATTATTTTTCTTGTTTGAAACATAGTATTCTAAAAAACAATTTATTTTCCTGCAATGATAATAAAGTTTAAAAAAACTTTTTATGAACATGTTATATTCCACATTATTGTAAGGGGTGTTAACAATAAAAAGGAATATAACATGAACCTTAGTTCAAGTATTACATGCTAAATGGTAGCCTGTCAATGGAAACATGAACTAGGGTTCAATTTTATCATTTTTATGGTATGATAGATATGAGGTGAGTGAGATGCCAGATCGTGAAGACCAACTGGTGGGAGAGTTTCCATCATTACCTATACAGGAAAGGGCCCAACTAAAAAGGAAGGCTTTGGTTGAAAGTGGGCATGCCTTGTTCATTTTAAAAGGCTATGATCAAACCACAGCAAAGGAAATTGCCGCCAATGCAGGGGTAGCAACGGGTACCTTTTATCGTTATTTTTCAGATAAACGTCAGCTTTTGATGTCGTTATTAGAGGATCAAATTGATGAGCTGATGCCACCAGAACCCAATTGGGGTACATCTAACCCTGAAAGTCTGTTAGCCTGTCTTTTAGAGATGCATGACAAACGATTAAATGAACTTGGTCTTTCACGGGTACTACCGGAGTTATTGCCGAAGGACTCTGAACTAGCTGATGTTTTTGCAGCGGCGAGAAGGAATATCCATGCTAAGATACTTAAAGGATTAATAAAAGCTCAAGAAAAAGAGCTAACATGGAAAGATGTAGATTTAGATACAGTTACATGGTCAATGATGCTTATTGCAGAGAATGTACCGAAAAAAATGGAACAAAGCGGGAAAAAGGCTGATTACCATGAAGTAGCGAAAGTGATTTGTCGAATGGTATTTCCACCTGAAGTGATTGAAAAATTGAAAAGAGAAGAAGCCGAAAAAAGTGATTTTTAATAAAGAAAGGATGTAGTTCCTTGGGAATCGAACAGATGGTTGATTTTAGGAATCTGAAAACATTAAAAGTGGAGCTAACGAGATTTATGATGGCATATAAGTTTGCTCTCGATGAAATGACGACGAAAATTAATATACTGAAAGATGAATTTAATTATATTCATGACTATAATCCAATTGAGCATGTAAAATCTCGGATAAAGTCACCCGAGAGTATTTTTAAAAAAGTTCAAAGAAAAGGCATTGATTATAGTTTAGAGAGTATTAAAGAGAATATTAAGGACATTGCGGGGATGAGAATTACTTGTTCCTTCAAAGATGATATCTATAAATTGAGCAGTATGATCGCAAATCAAAAGGATATTACCATTATTGAATACAAGGACTATAATAAACATCCAAAGCCAAATGGCTATCAAAGTCTGCATATGATTTTAGGGATTCCGATCTTTATGTCCGATCGCGAAGAATTAATGTATGTGGAAGTCCAAATCAGGACGATTGCTATGGACTTTTGGGCAAGTCTAGAACACAAAATTTATTATAAGTACAATAAGGAAGTACCGCAAAAAATGCTATCAGAATTGAAGGAAGCAGCGGATATGGCTGCACACCTTGACCAGAAAATGGAAGGGTTGCACAAGGAAATCACGGCCATGAAGCTAGCCGATGAAGCAAAAGAGGAAGAAAGATTTTTAACAATCGGAAGAGAGAAATTCAACTTACCGATGTTAGAGAACTTTATTGAAGGAAAGTTAGGGATGAAAAAATAGTAGTATAGATGGCCTATGCATGTTAATATGTATGGGTTTTCTTTTTCAATGTAATATTTTGAAAATAAAAAAAAATCTTTTAATTCCGATATTGTCTGTTATATAATTAAAAAATCAAAGGATAAAGGGGGATTTGTATGGAACAATTTGTGAATTGGTTAAATGGAGTCATATGGAGTCCAGCACTTATTTATTTATGTTTGGGAGTGGGCTTATTTTATACTATTACCACTAGATTTCTTCAGATTAGGCATATGAAAGACATTTTTAAACTGACCTTTAAAGGGGAAAAATCTGCCGCTGGTATTTCATCGTTCCAAGCGTTAAATCTTGCTTTATCAGGACGCGTAGGAACGGGTAATATTGCTGGTGTAGCAACGGCTATTGCCTTTGGAGGACCGGGTGCTGTCTTCTGGATGTGGTTGATTGCGTTTTTAGGCGCAGGTTCAGCATTCATTGAAGCGACCTTAGGTCAAGTTTATAAGTCCAAACAAGATGGACAATTCCGCGGTGGTCCGGCCTATTACATAGAAAAAGGCCTGAAAATGAAATGGTATGCGGTTCTATTCGCTATCGTTACAGTTATTGCAACGGGTGCATTGTTGCCGGGGGTTCAGGCAAATAGTATTGCGAGCAGTATGAAAAATGCATTCGGTATAAGTACAAGTATTACAGGAATAGCGTTAATTGTGGTGTTAGGTATTATCATCTTTGGTGGTGTTAAACGTATTGCCCGGACAGCAGAATTTGTTGTACCTTTTATGGCAGTTGGCTATATTATTGTTGCTTTAATCGTTATGTTTGCAAATTTATCTGAAGTAGGAAATGTACTTAAGTTGATTTTCTCAAGTGCTTTTGGTGGAGACGCTGCCTTCGGTGGTATTTTAGGTGCTGCCATTGCATGGGGAGTAAAACGTGGAATCTATTCTAATGAAGCTGGACAGGGTACGGCTCCACATGCGGCTGCGGCTGCGGAAGTATCACATCCTGCCAAACAAGGAATTGTTCAAGCATTTTCTGTTTATGTCGATACATGGTTTGTGTGTACGGCAACAGCCTTCATGATATTAATGACCGGAATGTATAATGTTACTCCTGAAGAAGGTCCAGCTATTGTAACAAATCTTCCAGGAGTGGAAGAGGGGCCAGAGTATACACAGGCAGCGGTTGAGTCTGTACTACCAGGGTTTGGTGCACCATTTGTGGCGATTGCGTTATTATTTTTCGCGTTTACAACCATAATGGCTTACTATTATATGGCTGAAACCAACCTCGCCTATATTACTAAAAAAGTAAGAAGTGTCTGGGCTGAACATGTATTAAAGCTTGTCCTATTAGGAATGGTTTACTATGGTTGTGTAAAAACAGCTGGACTTGCCTGGACATTAGGTGATATTGGTGTAGGAGCAATGGCTTGGTTAAACTTAATCGCCATTATATTGTTAACTAAACCAGCATTGAAAGTATTAAGAGACTATGAAGCACAGCTAAAAGACGGAAAAGATCCAGTCTTCGACCCAGTAAAACTTGGCATAAAAGATGCCGACTTCTGGGAAAATGAATATAAATATCCTGAAAAAGATACCGTTGAAAAAACAGGATGATGTGATTAAATTGAAGGAGCTGACTAGAATGAACTCGTCAGTTCCTTTTTTTTGTATCAGTGGTTTTAGAATGAGAAGTGCTTCATGAACCTCTTATGAGGACAACTTTTCGGATTATTTGAGTGAGAAGTGCTTCATGAACCTCTCATGAGGACAACATTTCGGATTTTTTGAGTGAGAAGTGCTTCATGAACTTCTCATGAGGACAACATTTCGAATTATTTGAGTGAGAAGTGCTTCATGAACCTCTCTTCAGGATAACTTTTCGGATTTTTTGAGTGAAAAGTGCTTCATGAACTTCTTCTATGTTACACTATTTCATTTTGCTTTTTACTATTTGTTAATACTTATACTGTACGGTGGTATGATATAATAATCAAAAAGGGGGAGTTCCATGCCTACTACAAATAATGAAGAACGAATGGATGATTCCTGTTGCGCGGGAGAGTGTAGCCATCGAAAAAGTCACCATTCAGATAAAGTGAAAAATAACCTCGTTACACGATTAAATCGAGTTGAAGGTCAAATTCGTGGAATAAAAGGCTTAATCGAAAAAGACACTTATTGTGATGATATCATTACCCAGATCTCAGCCACACAAGCAGCACTCAATAGTGTAGCCAAACTATTGCTAGAAGGTCATTTGAAAACCTGTGTAGTAGAAAGAATCCAAGAAGGTGACATGGAAGTACTGGACGAAGTCCTTGTCACTATTCAAAAATTAATGAAGAAATAACAAAGAACGTACAGCATGTATGTTCTTTTTTTATGCAATAAAAAAAGAGCGGTAACCTAGTACTTACCGCTCTTTGGTGAAGGTTTATTTTATTTGTAGAAAACCTTATCAATATTATATTTAGCCTGAAGTGTATTAAGTATATACGTTTCGTAAATATCTCTTTCCATCGGATCTTCTACTGTAAATACAGCAATCTTGTAAACCTCATCTCGATGGTTCTTAACTGGGGAAACAGTATCCTCAAAATGCTTTTTCACTCGTGGTCTTAATTTCCTAGCTTTACCTACAAATAATAAATCATCTTCCTTGTTGAAGAAAAGAATCATTCCGCCTTTGTCCCTTGGGATCCTGTGGTAATCCGTAAAACCGTACACACTGCTAATTACCGATTCAACTTTCTCACCTAACTGCAGCTTTTTTGTAATCACAATATCTGGATTGGGTATTTCAACTTTTATCATAAGATTCGCTCCTAATTATAGGCAATAATTATTACCTTGTTTACTAAGCATTTATTATACCATAAGTAATTAGGAGAGCACCAACTAGTCAATGGATAATTGTCCAATGAAAATCGGATCTTGTTTTGTTTTACGGACATACATTCATTCGTTTTTTTTGAGAAGTGTACCTTGAATCGCTTGGTTTGTGATTACTAGGTATCCTAAATTGTTGTTTGTCTCAATAATCGAATCATCAGCTAGGATTTGATACATTAATCGATCTCGCCAGATATAGGGCCTTCTAACATTCTCTTTTTCAACTTCTTCAATGGTATAAGAAGGGGTACATATCCGATAGATTTCTTTATTTTTCCGACGATAGGAATTCAAACCCATTACAAGCTTCAGTAATGCTCCCCAAAGGCCAGTTAAACTCATGTTCTTAATTGGACTGCTAGTAAACTGATTCACATTTAGTTGTTTTCCGTTAGCAAATGTAATCGTTGCTTTTACCGCAGAAGCGTAGTGAACATCCCCTGATAAAATGATGCAATTGGATGGGTTCCAGTCCGTTATTTGTTGAAGGAACTCTGTAAATCCCTTTCCATTATATTTCCAAGCCTCAAAATCAATGGTTGTCTGAACCTCAACGCCTAGTACTCTTAACGGATAGACATAATCATGTAAAAATGACTCGATTAATCCCATTCCATAAACAGGGGTTGGCGTGACAACAATGATCGGACTTCGACTTTTCCAGCCATGATCAAACAATAGGCGGGTGACGCTTTCCCATCCTGCTTTACTGAGAAGCTGAGGGCTCTTTGATGTTTCTTCTATTAAATGTCCGAACTTAACAGGCTTTGGTTCCAAATCATATTCTCTTTGGGTGCGAGTATCAAAAAAGATAGACTTTGGATTTGTCGGGGCGACAAAATGCCAAGAGTGAAAATTCCATAGCATATCTACCCACTTTTCACGAAACGACTTTATCTTTCCAAAGGAGAGGGATTTAAAATACGTTTTCATCATCCACAGAAATTTATCATTGAAGCTATCAGGATTGTTACCCCACCCTTGAAATGCCCAATAGGCTGCCAGACCATTTGCTACCACATGACTGCCTAACGGTGATTTTCTAACATCTTCCTTCCAATTCAACGAAATATTCCAATCGTCGGTGATATCATGGTCATCAAAAATCATGTAGGTTGGAATATTTGCTAATACACGTCTTACTTGATAAAGAGAGGTTTGAAAAGAAATCAATGTTTCTTGTTGCTCGTTAAATTGATTTTTTACTCGGGTTTGTTCGAGCTGGTTTACCTTTTCAAAGAGGTCATCATTGGGAAAGGCAAAATAAATTTGTTTTTTAGATAATAGATCTTCAAAAGAATCAAATAAGTGATTTTCTTGTGCAACTTCCCAAAGCTGTGGGCTCCAGGTCATCAAATACATCGCTGCATATTCCCCGAACTCCATCAGGTGGTTGCCTGAATGGGGTGAGGTAAACTTACAGAGATTGTCCATTATAAATTGTCTACCATTTATTTGGGTGATTGCAGTATGAAAGTTATTTTTGCGAAGTAGAGGTTCAATTGTGTTGAGCGGTTCCCTTCGGCCAATTAATTGTTCAGCAAATGTTGAAATAACAGGGGCCAATGGGCTGGCAACATCATCTGCATAGATTTGGTCTCCCATCAGAAATAAGGCGCTAGGGCGTGTTTTTAGATTACCAAACTCTTTTTCAAGAATAAGGTCGGCTTCGGTAAGTGTATCCTCCCCATCACCATGGGGTTTTCGACACGAACC
>JAQSXG010000136.1 GCA_029256785.1 Neobacillus sp. | reverse complement strand
CCACTGTTACCTTTCTTCGAGAAAGAATTGGCTTTTGCATAGTGGTCGATTCTTTCGATTGCCCCTTTGTCACTAGTGCCTCTAATCTTTCTAGCGGATAAGCGGCAATTAATTCTTCGACAATCTCTTGGCCAACCTCATCAAATTCGCCGTAACGGACACCTTGATCCATCCATTTTCGCAAGAGAATATAATTCTCATCAGGGAGCTGCGCTCTTTCACGTGCCTTTAAGAAATAATCTGGCATACCAAATCTTTTTTCCTCAGTTCCATCTGTTAATTTTACCTGGAGTGGAATATCTTTAAACATTTGTACTTCTACCTTAATTTCACCAAAGTGTTCATCTACTTTATTTTCTGCTTTGTCTGTTGCAGTATTTTCCTCACCGAAAGCTCGGCGAACCTGAGGAAGTAGTTCCTTCCAATCAAATTTCGCATTCCTTTCAACCGCAAGGAAATCTGCAACATGGTACACTCCCTTTATCCCCTCTATCTGTAAAATAGCTTGAATGATAACTGGAGCATCTTCTGCAGTTTCTTTTTTATAATTATGACTCTTACCCGAAGGGAGTTCTTCGTTCAATATAATTTTCATCGTATTTGGACTTGGTGTCGGTTCTATCGTCTTTATTTTCAACTGGATCACCTACTCTTATGTTTATTTAACAAGTTTAACATAACAGTTGTGATTATTTCATTGGTGACGCTTTTGGTAGAATAAATGTTATTTTTGTATAAAAATTAGGTTTCGCTGATAAACTGGTCGGTTTCGCTGATAGAGTACTTTGTTTCGCTGATAAAACACTCCGATTCGCCGATAGACCCACAGTTTTCGCTGATAAGCTCAATCAAAAGAAAAAAAGCACGCTAAAACAGCGCACTTTCATTAGCTTTCTGCTAGCTCGGCTAGATATTCCCAGCGTTCGATGAGTTGTTCGAGCTTTTCGGTTAATTCAGTTTCTTGTTTCATTAAATCCTGTGCTTTAGTGAAATCACTGCCTGTCTCTGCCATTTGAGCGGATATTTCTTCAAGCTTTGATTCTGTTTCTGCAATAACCTCATCAATTTCTTCCCAATCTTTTTGCTCTCTGTAGGTCATTTTCTTCTTTTTTTCTTTTTCCGGAGTTTTAGCTGGTTGAGTCACAATCGGAGCTACCTTTTGCACACCAAAAGCATTTTCTTTTTCAAGGTATTCGCTGTAATTTCCATAAAAAGAATCAATTGACCCTTCACCTAATAAAACGAGCAACTGCTCTGCTACTTTATCAAGGAAATAGCGGTCATGGGATACAGTAATAACCACTCCGGCAAATTCTTCAAGATAATCTTCAAGAACCGTTAATGTTTGCGTATCAAGGTCATTTGTCGGCTCGTCAAGTAGTAAGACGTTCGGGGCCGTCATCAAAAGCTTTAAAAGATATAAACGGCGTTTTTCCCCACCAGAAAGCTTGCGGATCGGTGTTCCGTGTGTAGATGGTGGAAACAAAAAGCGTTCAAGCATTTGTGCCGCAGAAATCGTTTTACCATCGGATGTCTCAACAATGGCGGCCGTTTCTTTAATGTACTCAATCATCCGCATGTTTTCATCCATATCTTCACTTTCTTGTGTATAGTAAGCGAACTTGACTGTTTTCCCAACAATGACTTCTCCACTGTCTAATGGAATTTTCATTGCAAGTATATTCAAGAGTGTCGATTTCCCTGTACCATTTTTACCTATAATCCCAATCCTGTCTCCGGGTTTAACGAGCAAGTCGAAATCAGTTAAAATCGTCTTGTTTTCATATTTCTTTGAAGCATCCTTTAGTTCAAATACTTGTTTGCCCAGACGACTTCCATTTAATGAAATATCGACTTTTTCATTCGTGGGTTTCCCGCCTGAAAGCTTATCATCCAATTCATCAAACCGTTGAATTCTCGCTTTTTGTTTGGTCGTTCTCGCTTTCGCACCACGCCGAATCCACTCAAGTTCTCGTCTAAATAGGTTCTTTCGTTTTTCATAGGTTGCCGCTTCATTTTCTTCACGGATTGCTTTTGCTTCGATGAATGCAGCATAATTTCCTTTATAGCTATAGAGATTTCCTCCATCAAGTTCAATCATTCGATTTGCGACTCGATCTAAAAAGTAACGATCATGTGTTACAAGCAGGATCGAACCAACGTATCTGCTCAAATAACTCTCGAGCCATTTCACACTATCAAAGTCAAGATGGTTTGTAGGCTCGTCAAGGATAAGTAAATCCGGCTCGGCTATCAACACCTGAGCTAGCGCAACACGCTTTTTTTGCCCACCCGAAAGCTCACCGACTTTTTTCGAGAAATCTTCAATCCCTAATTTCATTAGTATTGACTTTGCATTCGTACTTGCATCCCAAGCATTTAAGGCATCCATTCTTTTTTGCAAATTAAAAAGTTCTTCTTGGACCTTTGTGTCATTCGGAGCAATATTCAACTCTAGCATTGTTTTTTCATATTCACGCATAAGCTTGAGAATCGGAGCATCACCATGAAAAACCGCCTCAAGGACAGTTTTTCCTATATCTAAATCAGGCTGTTGGTCTAAAAAAGCGATAGAATAGTCCTTTGCAGCAATAATCTTTCCTTCATCAGCCACGTCAAGACCGGCAATAATTTTTAAAAAAGTAGATTTTCCTGTGCCATTAATCCCGATTAATCCAACACGTTCTTTTTCACCAATCGTTATCGATATATCGTTGAAGAGCAATTTCTCCCCATAGGTTTTTGAAACATTTTCAACTGTAAGCATTTTCATAGGTCTTTACCATCCCATTCTAGGTAAAATTGTTCTAAAAATCCGAGCATCATTTGCTGACGGCCTTCTGCCAGCTTCTTGGCTGACTCTGTATTAAGTAAATCTTTCAATTTCAGCAATTTTTCATAGAAATGGTGTATACTCGTGGATTTCCCCTTACGATATTCTTCTACACTCATTTCCTCTCTTACATTGATGCTTGGGTCATAGATAAGCTGTCCCTTTTTACCGCCGTAAGCGAAAGCCCTGGCAATCCCGATTGCACCGATAGCATCTAACCGATCTGCATCTTGAACAATTTTCGCCTCAACCGTTTCTAACATTGTTTTTCTTCCGCCTTTATATGAAATTGATTCGATTATTTGATTAATATGATTTTCAATTCCCACAGGTAAACCGACTGTTTGAAAAAAAGATTTGAGCTTGGCCGTTCCTGCCTCAGCACTTTCATTTATTTTTTCATCAGAAACATCATGGAGAAGCGCGGCCATTTCAATAATAAATGGATCACCTGTCATTTCTTCCTTACATATATGTAATGCATTCCGCCGAACCCTATCCACATGGAACCAATCATGACCTGTTGGATCCTCACCTAATTCATTACGGACAAAAAGCTCCGTTTGCTGTATGATTTGATTTTTCAAGTTATAAGCACCTACCTTCACTCAAGTATTTTAACATGAAAAACCAACAAAAAATAACTCCGAATGTTCGAAGTTATTTTTTAAAAGATTATTTTAAACCATTATGCCAACTGATTCCAAGCGTATTTTCTCCCGCATGAACACCGATGACTGCACCTAATGGGCAGCAAACCACCTTTAGCTCCGGAAATTGTTTATTTAATTCCTCTTTCCATTCATTTGCATGTTCTAGGTGAAGACCATAAAGGATATACACCTCTTTGAACTGATGCTTCTCGTAGGATAATCTTAAATAATCTAAGATTCTCTCCTTCGCTTTTTTCTCGCTTCTTACTTTTTCCTTTGTATTAAGTCCGCCATTTTCAATTGAAATGATTGGCTTTACGTTCAGCATGCTTCCTAAGAAAAACTGTAATCCAGACATCCGACCGCTCCGGTGAAGTTGCTCTAAGCTTCCCACTAGAACGTACGTCTCATTCGTCGTCTTTAACGCTTCCAATTGGTCAATGACCGACTCAATACTGTTGCCAGCCTCAATTAATTCAATGCCTTTTTTTAGTAAAGCAGTCATTGGGTAGGTAAGTATTTGAGAATCGAAGGTAGTAACAGGGATATCTACAAGTTTTGCTGCTTGTTCACTTGAAGAAACTGTTCCACTTAATTTACTCGATATAAGGACAGCTACAATTTGATCGTAGTCCTTTGCAAGTTTTTCATAAAGTTCTTGAAAGGCACCAATCGATGGCTGTGATGTTTTTGGCGGAGTTTTAAGCTCCTTTAATTTCTTATATAGCTGCTCTGCCGATAAATCAATACCATCTGCATATTCCTCATCATCTAGTAAAATAGTTAATGGAATCTTATATATATCAGGATGATTAGCTAATTCGCCATCTAAGTACGCTGTGCTATCCGTTACCCAAGCTGTTCTAACCATGTCCATCTCCCCTTTTCATTAGCACTAGGTCATAACATCTACTATAATCATCGTAACCTCAAATGAGAAGATTGTAAATAATTAAATTATAAAAACCAGCCTATTTTACAAGGCTGGTTTTGAAGTAAATTGCGATAATTGTTGAACAGTGGTCACCATAAATTGCACCATTCCCGCTAAGTCATCAAGTTGCTCTTCGCGAACAAGTCTTTCAAACTCAACAGTAAAAATATTCAAGGATTCTTGTTTACGCTCTAAAGGATCATACTGAACCGACTGCCCAATCTTCCTAGTTTCTCCCCAAACATCAAGGAGTAATGCTTCAATCTGGATGTAATTCTCCTGATTCAACGAACTTTCTAGTTGAAACTCAAGTTTGACGTTACTCCCTGAATATTTATCTGACAGGGAGCCAGGTAATAGCTCTGCTGCCAGATTACTAAGGTTCGATTCTAACATTATTTTTGCAATTACTCGTCTGTTCTTATTTTCAGGTAAGATAAAACTAACATCGAAACTTCGTGACATTTTTGCAAGGTTAATAAAGTCATTTCGATCAATAATGTTAATTTCACCCTCCAAATCTAAATCGTAGATTGCACCTTCGATAACCACTTTCATATTATCAAAGGCTGTCGGATCAAACATTGCGTCACCTCAATTCTTAAAACAAACCAACTGCATTTCCATTTTCATCCACATCCATTTTTAATGCGGCTGGTTTCTTTGGAAGACCTGGCATTGTCATCACATCACCTGTTAAGGCAACAATAAATCCAGCGCCGATAGATGGTTTAAACTCCCTAACTGTTACAGTGAAATCAGTAGGTCTACCTAATTTAGTTGGATCATCTGACAAGGAATATTGTGATTTTGCCATACAAATCGCTAAATTTGACCAGCCAAACTTCTCAAAATCTTCCAGCTGCTTTTTCGCTTTCTTGGAGAACTCTACATCTTTCCCGCCATAAACTTTCTGAACTATTGTCCTTACTTTCTGTTCAAGAGAATCTGAAGAATCGTACAGTGGCTTGAATTTATTCTCCTCTTTTTCAATTACTGATAAAAGTGTTTCAGCTAGTTCAACTCCGCCTTCTCCGCCTTTTTCCCAAACCTCAGTTAATGCAACTGGAACATCCTCACGCTTACACCATTCAAGCAAGGTTTTTACTTCTTCGGCAGTATCAGTAATAAATTTATTTATAGCGACTACCACTGGCAAACCAAAGCTTTTAATTGTTTCAATATGTTTTTTAAGATTAGCAAAACCAAGCGTAAGTGATGGGATATTTTCGTTAGCTAAATCAGCCTTTGCTACACCACCATGCATTTTCAAAGCACGAATTGTTGCAACAATTACTACTGCTTCAGGTTTTATCCCTGCACTTTTAGATTTGATATGTAAAAACTTTTCCGCCCCTAAATCAGCACCAAAACCAGCCTCAGTAATGACATAATCGGCAAGCCTTGCAGCGGCATTTGTGGCAATAACACTATTACAGCCATGGGCAATATTGGCAAACGGTCCGCCATGAACAAGCGCTGGAGTATGTTCAATGGTTTGAACTAGATTTGGTTTGACAGCATCTTTTAACAATAATGTTAATGCGCCCTCCACCTGGAGGTCACCAACAGTTACCGGTTCCTTTCTATCATTATAGGCAACGACCATCCTTGATAATCGTAATTTTAGATCGGTTAAATCCGTAGCCAAGCATAACACTGCCATGATTTCTGATGCGACCGTAATATCAAATCCATCTTCTCGAGGGACTCCCTGTGTTGGACCGCCAAGCCCAATGATGACTTTTCTTAATGCCCGATCGTTTAAATCTAGCGCACGCTTCCACACCACTCGGCGCTGGTCTATTTTTAGCTCGTTTCCTTGCTGAATATGATTGTCTAATAATGCTGCAAGGGCATTATTTGCTGTTGTAATCGCATGTATATCACCGGTAAAATGTAAGTTAATATCTTCCATTGGCATGACCTGTGCATATCCACCACCTGCCGCTCCGCCTTTAATTCCCATAGTTGGACCTAAAGATGGTTCCCTAATTGCAATGATTGCTTTTTTACCAATACGATTAAAAGCATCACCAAGCCCTACGGTTACGGTTGATTTCCCTTCGCCTGCAGGAGTGGGATTAATTGAGGTAACCAGGATAATTTTACCACTATCTTTTGTCTTTAATTTCGCAAGCGCTTCCGTGGAAATTTTCGCTTTATACTTCCCGAACAGTTCGAGATCATCCTCTTCTAAACCAATCGCAGCGGCAATTTCGACAATCGGTTTCATTGTTGATTCCTGTGCAATTTCAATATCAGATTTTACTGTAGTTTTCATAAGCAATCCAATCCCCCACATTCACATTTAAGATAGTTAGCACTCTTTTATTGTAACAAATAGTAGATTTGTTTCTAGGTGTTTAGAAAAATTATTCTTTTCTGGATTTAAGATTATGCTTATAATATTAATGACCGAATTTTTAAACAATAATGGATATTTATGAGATAATGAACAAAAAGGGGGATTATCACTTGCCAATTAACATTCCTAAGCTACTTCCTGCACGGGAGATCCTTGAACAAGAGAATATTTTTGTCATGGATGACGAACGCGCAACCCGCCAGGATATTCGGCCATTAAATATACTAATATTAAATTTAATGCCTGAAAAGGAGAAAGCTGAAACACAGCTACTTAGACTGTTAGGTAACAGTCCGCTTCAAGTGAATGTTAAATTCTTAACGACTAATTCCTATGAAGCAACAAATACAAGCAAACAGCATCTTGAACAATTTTATACTTCTTTCTCTGAAGTGAAGAACCAGAAGTTTGATGGGATGATTATCACTGGCGCACCCATTGAGCTTCTAGAATTTGAACAGGTGAAATATTGGCAGGAGCTTATGGAGATTATGGAATGGACAAAAACCAATGTTACCTCTACTCTCCATATTTGCTGGGGAGCCCAGGCCGCTTTATTTTATCATTTTGATATCGGAAAATTTGAATTGTCGCGTAAGTGTTCGGGTGTCTATGCCCATGAAACCTTTGAAAAAAATAACACTTTGTTACATGGATTTGATGATTATTTTTATGCTCCTCATTCTCGTTATACAGATGTATCCATTGAGGAGATTCACACAAATCCAAATCTTACATTGCTAGCTGCCTCCGAGGAAGCCGGTGCGCTATTAATCGCTTCCCGCGATCGAAAACAAGTTATGATCACTGGTCATTTGGAATATGAATCTGATTCTTTAGCTCAGGAATACGAAAGAGATATTGATAAAGGGCTAGAAATCCATATGCCTGAGAATTATTTTCCAAACAATGATCCAAGCCGGCCACCAATTAATCGCTGGCGTGCACATGGCCATTTGTTCTTTTCAAACTGGCTAAATTATTACGTCTATCAGGAAACACCTTATCATTGGGACTAAAACGATACTATTAAAGCCAAAAGCCGTGCAGAGAGCATTAGGCTTTTGGCTTTTTAGTGTTTCCTTTCGTTAACGACCGAAATATCTTTTCCGCTACGGGTTCAGTCGTTGAAACCCCTTTTCATCGACCGAACCACCTCTTCCGCTTCGCGTTCAGTCGTTGAAACCCCTTTTCAACGACCGAACCACCTCTTCCGCTTCGGGTTCGGTCGTTGAAACCCTTCTCCATCAACTTACTCCCCATTTTTCCGTTCACGTGGCTCTTCTTTTAAAATATCAGCTCCTGCTGTTTATTATTTTAAAAATGTAGAAATAATACTAGGCAAAGGGGGAATTTTGTGGAAACGTTAGTGGCACTTCATCGCAATCATTTTGGGGAAATTATCAGCTTTGTTACCTCTACCGGAAGGATTATTTCCTACCGTAAAGCAATAGTAGAGATGGAAAGCGGCTTTTTACAGGGAGTAAGGGCTACAGAGGACACCGATGGTAGTATGCACCTAGTTCCTGAATTGGAACAAACCTTCGACCAATATCCAAATTTATTTTAAAAGCTCTACAAAAATAAAGAGCAGTGGATGCATGAAATCCACTGCTCTTCTCTATTCTTCTTGTTCATTTTGTTTTTGAATTTGCTTTAAGGCATCGATCCGGGTTTTATCTTCCTCAAAGAATTGAACTAGATCAACGATACGGTCAATCGAGTCCCAGCTTAAGTGGTGCTCAATTCCTTCAACATCTTGATAGATATTCTCGTCTTTTACTCCGATTATTTTTAAAAATTGCTCTAGCAAATCATGTCTAAAAACCAGACGCTTTCCAATTTTATTCCCTTTTGTCGTTAGGCTCAGCCCTCTGTATTTTTCATATACTAAATACTCATCTTTATCAAGCTTTTGAACCATTTTTGTTACTGAGGAGGGATGGACAGATAGCGCTTCGGCAATATCCGCGACTCGTGCATATCCTTTTTCTTCAATCAAAATATATATTTGTTCGATATAATCTTCCATACTAGGTGTTGGCATCCCGTACCCTCCAAAAAATTACTCAACTTATAGTTTACTATATATAAAAAATAGTGACAAGATAGATTATTTTATCTAACTCCACTCAAGAATATACAAACTGCACTCTATTTTCTTTTTCATCCCATTTCAGTTTAGCGGAAAATTCATTTTCATTCCCTTTAAATCCTTCAATGAACTCAGTTGTCCCTTCCGTTAGTAGCTTTTTCATCTGTTTTTGTGGAATAGTCTTCCCTTTTATTTTTTTCGATAAAGAAAATTTGCAGCCTGTTTTTTGATAATTAGAACATCCATAAAAGCTCCCAAGGTCAATAACAGATCCGCCACAAAGCTTACATATGCCCACCTTGGTTGCCTTGGCTTTCTTAAATTGACGTGGTTCAAAGGTTTCTTTCAGTTCATCATTAAAGCTCCACTCATCCGCTTTATTAATCGTTATCGAAATTAAATGGGAGATCATTTTAGTAGTTTGTTCCATGAAGCTCTTAGGTGAGAAAGAACCCTCAGATATTTCCTTTAATTTTTGCTCCCATTTAGCTGTCATTTCCGGTGATGCGAGAATTTCTTGACCAATCGCTTCAATTAATATCATAGCCTTTGCTTTTGCATAGACCAGATTCTTTGTGACATCAATATATTGGCGATCCTTTAACATCGTTATAATACCCGCACGTGTTGCTTCTGTTCCTAGACCTTCCGTGCGGGAAAGTACCTTTTCCAGTTCCTTATCCTCGATATGCCGGCCTGCGGTCTTCATTAACGTAATCAGTTGACCTTCTGTATACCGTTTCGGCGGCTGGGTCTGACTTTCCTTCACTTCCACTTTCGTCGTATGTCCCTGTTCTCCTTGTTCTAACTTTGGTAGTGCCGGCTCATCATCCTTCTCTTTTTGTTGAAGAACCTTCCGCCAGCCTTCTTCAATTTGAACCTTCCCCTTTGATTGAAAAACAGCTCTGCCATCCACTAGTGTTTTCACGGTCGTGTATTCAGAGATTGCCTTTGTATAATGGGCAGCAATTAAACTCTTGACGATCATATCGTAAAGTTTTTTTTCATCCGCATCGAGTCTTTCAAGATTGGGCAGCTGTTCCGTTGGAATAATCGCATAGTGATCCGTCACCTTTTTTTCATTCACATACCGTTTATTATCAGTTAGCGTCTGGATCGGTAATGGGAAATAGCCTTGATAG
>JAQSXG010000135.1 GCA_029256785.1 Neobacillus sp. | reverse complement strand
GCTTAATCCAAGAAAATACTTATATAGTCCAACGATATATTCGCAGTACAACAAAATCAGGTCTTGTCTTTGATTTTCGCCTCCATGTACAAAAAAATGGCGAAGGGAAATGGGTGATAACAACAATTTATCCTCGAATCGCTTCTGCAGGAACGATCATTTCCAATATCAATAATGGTGGGTACACCAATTATATAGAGCCGTTTCTAAACCAGGAGTTTGCCCCCGAGGATGCTTATAATATCAAACGCACATTAGAATACTTCTCCCTATCCCTTGCACAGCACCTAGATGAACTGCAAAAATTGGAGTATGGAGAAATCATTGATGAAATAGGAATTGATGTTGGCATGGATGAAAATCACAAACTTTGGATCTATGAAGTCAATTGGCGTCCAGGTTGTCCACCTGCCTTTTATTTAGAATTAGATGTTGTAAAGAATACTATTCAATATGCGATGTACTTAGCGAGAAATCAGGAGAGGATTAAACAGGAAATTCGAGCGTTAAAGAAACACAGACTGGAGGCGAATAATGTCCCCATTATCGCGATTACAGGAAGTGCCGGGAAGACCACGACCAAATCATTTATCGCTTCTATCTTAAAAACAAGATTGAATATCTTTGAGTCTAATGATTATTGGAATCGAACGGACCATACAGAGATCCATGCAGATTTAATTAATTCCAACCATGAAGCAGTTGTCCTGGAATATGGAATGGGATTTCCCGGTGTTATTAGCAAACACTGTAGTATTATTCAGCCAACCATAGGTGTTATCACAAATGTCGGCGAGGCTCATATTGGTAACTTCGAGGGTGATATCAGGGGGATTGCTAAAGCAAAATCTGAACTAATCCATGGAAAAAAACAAAATGGGGTATTATTTATCAATAGGGATGATGATAATTCTAGGCTTCTGGAGATTGATCAGTATAAGGGGGAAATTTTTACTGTTGGTATTAATAATTTTGCAGATTACCAGGCCTTTGATGTGATATATGATGATAATGGGATGAGTTTCAAGGTTAAACTTCACAACAGGAATTGGTCTTTTTTTATTCCTATTTATGGTGAACATCATGTATATAATGCATTGAATGCCATAGCTGTTGCTGACTATTTAGGCTTTACACCACAGGAAATAAAAACTGGATTATTGTTCAAAAAGCCAGCCCACCGGTTAACGATATACAACCTCAATCATTCGATTACCCTTATTGATGATTCGGTTCACTCCACACCACAAGGGGTATTAGCAGCGATTGATGTGTTAAATAATATCGGTCCTGCCCGAAAAATCGCGGTTTTAGGAAGGATGATTGGACTTGGTGATACACGCGTGGAGCAATACAAACAAATAGCTAATTATCTTGTCAGTCAAGGGATTGATGTACTGGTCACTTTCGGGAAATATGCTAAAGCGATTGGGAGTTATGCTATCACGGCAGGGTTGCCATCCAGGAATTTTAAGCATTTTTCTGACAAAAACTCTATGCATGAATACTTACTAGATATTCTTGAAGAAAATGACTCCATCCTTGTTAAGGGTGCGAGTATTTTGAACATGTTTGATACGGTTAAGTTTTTAACCACAACAATTGGAGAAAATGATTCAGATTAAATTTTAATAAAAAGTATATAAATCCCCATACCATTTTATTGATATGGGTTTTTTGTGTGGTTATGTGTACAAACCTGTTGTGCTTGGCTTTCATATACTAGAAAAATAAAGTTGTTATTAATTTTTTTAGGTTAGGAGGTGGGTTATGAAGGCTTTTTCTATTTTAGAAATAAGAGAGATCATTGAAGGTGAGTTAATTCAAGGTTCGGATGAACTCGTAATTGATTATATTCCTTATTATCAAAAACTTCTCCCCGAAAAGAGAAACGTTCTGATTTTTATTAAACATAAGGATGAGTTTGATTTGAACTATATTAAATCAAGACTTCCTTGTGCTATTGTGACCCATTTAGATTTTGGCATACTTGATTCAATGAATGATCTAACTGTGATCAGAGTCCAGGATATCAACCGTGCATTCTGGAAATTTGTTGAATATTATCGAGGCCAATTTTCCATCCCTGTTGTTGCGGTAACAGGTACCTGTGGGAAAACCACAACAAAAGAAATGATCACACATATCCTTCGTGCCGAAAAAAGGGTCCAGTCAACAGTAAACAGTGCCAACTCTAGGCTTGCCCATTTACACTATCTTCTGGGAATGGATGAAAGAACAGATGTCGCCGTTATTGAGACAGCAGTAGGTAAGCCAGGGGATGTTACCTTTGCCGGCAAATACTTTAAGCCAACGATTGGAATTATCACAAATATCGGTGCATGTCATTTAAATGCATGTAAAACGTTGGAGGCATATAAAAACGCAAAAGGAGAAATGGTTACTACAGTCTATAATGAAGGTGTACTAATTTTGAATGCAGATGATGAAAAAACAAAAACAATTAGTTTAGAACCGTTTAATGGAAAGATCATCTACTTTGGAATTGAAAATTTCGCTGATTTTCATGCATCTGATATTCATTACTCCCATGGCGGAATGAAATTTACCCTCACAGTGGACAACACTACCTACCCTGTTTTTGTAACTGGCTATGGTGAACACCAGATTTATAATGCTCTTGCTGCTCTGGCAGCTGTTAAAGAAATTGGAATGAATATGAGACAAGCAACGAAAAGGCTAGCCACTTTTAGAAATTTGGGGAGGCATTTAGAAATCTCTTCTGGTTATAACGGTGCAACCATTATTGATGATACATGGAACTTTAATACCACCTCTTTAAAAGCAGGCATGAGGGTTTTGAAACAACTGGGAGACGGGAAACAAAGGATCGCTTTATTTACTGAAATGGCGTCATTAGGTAACTATGCCGACCAACTCCATAAAGAAGCAGGAGAAATTGTCTATAATTATGGTGCTGAAATAATCATAACGGTTGGAAACCTAGCAAAAAAGATGGCCAACTATGCACTCTCCTTAGGATTGAATGCCCAGGTTTATTCCTTTAATGATTATGGTGATGTATATAAGGTACTGAGAAATATTCTAAATGATCAATCTACGGTATTAATAAAAAGCTTCGGCAACAATGTTAAAATGATTAATCTAGCCGCCTATTTTAAAAACAAAAATTGTTAGCCTAACGAACACCAAATAAGGAATATCGAGAACCCAGGAAAAAATTACCTTGGGTTCTTGCTTATTTTTCATGTTAAGATGATTTTGTTCCAGCGAAGGAAATTAACTTACTAACATTCGTAAAAACAAGGAGGAATACACACATGAAAGTGAAAAAGAAATTAATTGCGACTTCAACTGCCTTATTAATTACTTTTGGTGGAGTAAGTATTCCAACCTATAATATGAATACCAATCATGTTGCTGCAGCAGCAACATCGATTCCTAACCCTTACAATAATCAGGCAGCCGTTGATGCAAAAGCGGATGAATTAATTCAAACAGCGATAAACCTTATTGGAAAAGCTACTTATAGCCATGACATTAAGAAAACCTATCCTTATCAATTTGCCTGTGCATCCTTCCTAAACTTTGTATTTGAACAGAATGGTGTGGATCTAGCTACATCAACGGAAGAATATATGATGCAACAAGGTTATGATGTACCAAGAGACCAATTACAAAAAGGCGACCTAGTATTCTTTGATGGGAACCGTACGAACAGTGACCCAACGGATCATGTCGGCCTTTATATTGGCGACAATAAAATGATTCATATGGCTAATACTCAACTAAATGTCACCATTACAGATTTAGATAGCACAACCTACCTAAAGGATAGCTATGTAAAAGCAAAGAGAGTTTTGCCTAGTCTATTATCTGCAAACCCGGCAACAAAGGGGGACCAGGTGGTTTCCGGATATTTTGCCTTAAAAGATAAAGTAAAGATTAATTCCACAACAAACAATGCTGCAACATCAACTTTTACAAATGCTGGATTAATTGACCATATCTATAAACAAGCAGGTATAACTTTAGGCACAACTAATATTAATGAGCAAATGAAGCTAGGTACACCGGTTTCTAAGGAAAATCTTCAAAAAGGTGACCTTGTCTTCTTTAATAATACTGTCGGTTCTGCAACACCTGGACTTGTCGGCATTTATGCAGGTGATCATCGTTTACTGTTGGCATCAACTGCCTATGGAACGGTTACTAGAATCTTTATGGTAGATTGGTATGAACAACATTATCTTACTGCAAGACGTGTGATTACCAGCACTACTGCACCAACCGCACCAACTGTACCAGTGGTTCCAACAAAAGCAGACAATATTGCCAGCCTTGCCTCAAGTCTTATTGGTAAAGTAACATTTGGTTACGTTTATAATGAAAGTACACTAACTTTTACACCTGGCGGCTTTACTAAATATGTTTATAAACAGTATGGTGTTGATTTGAAATCCACCTTAACTGGTTATCAAGCGACGTTAGGACAAGCAGTTCAGAAAGAAAATCTTCAAAAAGGTGACTTAGTCTTCTTTTCAACAAATAACAGTGGAACTTCTATCTCTAGTGTTGGAATTTATGTTGGAAACGGTGAGTTTGTCCAACTAACTAGAAACGGCACGGTTAAAGATAATCTAAATTCTGATTGGTCAACAAAGAATTATGTAACAGCTCGCAGAGTTCTCTAAATACGAAACAATGAAGGAGGGGCAAACTAGCCCCTCTTTTTTATTTGTAAAAATTCCCGAAACAAACAATTTTATTTACATATATTGGAGTAATGGATTTAAAAGAGGTGTTCTTTTCGTGAAAATTTCCAAAGGAAGATGGAGTCTATATCAACTATTAAATTCCTCTGAAAAATTGAAAACCTATTTATTATCAACCGCCATTTTTAATGAACATTTGTTTGACAAAAATCCACCTCCTCCCCACTTTATGATAAGACCCTGTTTTGGTTCAACGAAGATGAATGTCTCATCAAAAGAGAAAGAGGAGCAGTATTCCATTAACAATGGTAATTTTTCCATAGATTTTAATGGAATATCAGAGGTCTTAGACTACCTAAACGATGCCTGCAAGGAGGAAAGGTTCTATATACTACAGGACCTAAGTTTCTTGCATAATAAAAACAAAACGCTTCACAACCTATATGTAACGGTACAGCGGAGAAAGAACAGCAAATGGACCGTAGCTGATATCTTTGAAAAAAGCGGTTTGTTAATTCAAGATGAGCTTTCGTTAGTAGAAAAACAATTCCATGATATTTTTATCGAAACAGCTCGATGCTTAGAATCACCATTTCCTGAATGTACAACCCTTGTTTTGGATATTGGAATGATTCAGGAAAAACTTTGGATACAGGATGTAGAGCTTCACTTTTCTAAAAGCAAATGGTGTCAGTACCAAATATTAAAAACAAAAAAAGAACTTTCACCCTTCTTGCCTGATACCCAATTAGCCACCCCTATGACGATTCTTAATTTTTTAGAAAAATATAAACAAGTCATGTTAAAGCCATGTATGGGCCAATGGGGGCTTGGTATTGTACAGTGCACCTTGAAAAAGGGTGAAGTTTTCGAACTTCATATTGAGCGGAACCTTCATATCATTGAAGGGAGAAAGGAATTTATTCATTACCTACTTGAACATTTCTTATTGAAAAAAACCTATATGGTTCAAGAGAGGATTCAATTAGCAACAATAGAGGATTGTGTTTTTGATACCCGCGTTATGGTTCAAAGAGAAGACCCTGCATTTGAGTGGGAAGTAACAGCGAATGCTGTTAAAATAGCTAGTAAAAAATTCATTGTAACAAATGTAGCAAGAGCTCTTTTACCATTAGACCTTGCACTAGAAAAGTCCAACATAAAAAATCTATCCACAGAATCGATAATCATTAGACTTGATCAAATCTGTATAAATGCTGCAAATCATTTAGGAGAGCATTTTAAGGATATTATAATGATTGGGATGGACGTAGGCATAGACGTTCACGGGAACATTAAGATGATTGAAACCAACTTAGTACCGGATATTTCCCTTTTTAAAAAGTTATCAGATAAAAGTGTTCTCGAGAAAATAAAAAATAAGATGAAAAAAAGAGATAATAAGTGAGCCTCTCTTCCCTTTCAAAAATTAAAGGACAGCACAACTTATTATCTCCTATATTCTTCTCTCGACAAACGTAATGCTTTTTCTATTCCCTGTCGCGACAAAGCCATTTTTTAAGTAGTGATTAACGGAAAACGGGGTACATTTTGCTTTAATTAGGTTCCTATCAAGTCCTGATACAAACTTGTCCCTTTCTACAAATAACCGCGAATAGATTCCTTTTTTTCGATATTCTTTCTTTACAAAATCGGTATTATAAAAAACGTAGGTCTCATAAATTACACATGAAACAATCCCGACAAGTTCTTCTCCCACCTTTGCGCCAAACCAAACCGTCTGATTTGTATTCCTAACCCTCATATTTCCTTTTCTAACAAAAGGGATAATTGGATCAATTTCATTAAACGTCATCTGAGAAATGGTAATTTCCAAAATTCTCAACTCCATAAAGGATATTAGACAGCTCACTTAAACGTTTGTACATGCTGTCTATCTATACTATATGATAAAAATGATATATTGTTTGTGTAAGCCTTGTAAATGGTCGGCCTAAATAACAAGTACGTATAAAAAGCAACGAAAAACGGTGATTTTCATCACCGCCTAAACCTAATAAATTAAATTGATGAATTCTTCTTTTGATATATTGCCAAAATAATAAGTCGTATCCACATCTTTCAGTACTTCTTCGAGCTCACTTTTTTCATAGCGGACATTTCTAAGCTTGTTTTCCATTTCCGTTACATCGCCAACGCCAAAGAAGTCACCATAAATTTTACAACTTTCAATGACTCCTTTATTAACCTCTAGTCGGACATCGATTTGCCCTACAGGGAAACGGTGGGAATGCTGAAGATTAAACTTCGGTGATCTCCCATAATTCCACTCCCAGCTTTGGTAGCGTTCTTTTGAAAGCTGGTGAATCTTCTCCCAATCTTCCTCTGTTAGAATATATTCCTGTATCTCTTCGCCTTCAAAAATATTTTGCAAAATCAATGAGCGAAACTCCTCAATCTCCATTTTCTCTTCAAGAAATTCAGATATATTCGCTACCCGGCTACGGATGGATTTAATCCCCTTGGATTCAATTTTATCTTTCTTTACTCTTAGCGCTGAAACAATATGGTCCATCTCCGAGTTGAATAGCAGTGTTCCATGGGAGAACATTCTACCCTTTGTAGAGAATTGCGCATTTCCGGAAATCTTTCTGCCTTCCGCAAGAAGATCATTTCTTCCACTTAACTCGGCATTGACTCCCAATTTTCTAAGTGCTGCAACGACAGGCTCGGTAAACTTCCGGAAATTATGAAAGCTTTCGCCGTCGTCCTTCGTGATAAAACTAAAATTCAAATTTCCTAGGTCATGGTATACTGCTCCGCCGCCCGACAGTCGGCGAACTATATGAATTCCATTCCCCTCAACATACTCGGTGTTTATTTCTTCCACGGTGTTTTGATTTTTTCCAATAATTATTGATGGTTCATTTATGTAAAATAATAAATAGGTTTCATTGATATCAAGATTTTTCAATGCATATTCTTCAATAGCCAGATTGATTCGCGGATCCGTGATGCCTTTATTATCAATAAATAACATATAATGCTTCTCCTTTATATCGAAATAGTTAGAAATTCATCTGCAAGCTTTATTATACCAGTAAATTCGGTAGACGCCTCACGTAAAAGCTCAGTTAACTCTCCGTACTGGGGAAGATGTGTGAGTATTAATTGGTTCACAGCTGCTAAATGGGCAAACTGACCCGCTTCAAGACTGTTCATATGGCCTGCAGCCTTTCCATTCTGATGACCAAAAAAATTACATTCACATAACAATATATCTGCTCCTTTACTAAATTCAATAAGATCTTCATTATAGGAGCCATCTGCGGTGTATACGAATGATTTCCCCTCCACTTCAAACCTCATCGCATAGCACGGAACAGGGTGATCAGTCTTTAAAAAGGAAACTCGAAATGGACCGACAGTTAGGACCTCATCAGGATTGTATGCGATTCCCTTAGTGATATCCTTATACGTTAACTTGGAATACTCGACATCGTCAAAACAATGACCATAAATAGGTAAGGTAGCTGGTCTCTCCCCTAAGAAACCTTGAATCAGCCTAGCATGCTGTAAGACACCTATATCAGCAATATGGTCTGGATGATAATGCGAAATCAAAACCGCATCTAGTTCTTCTGGTTGAATAATATTCTGCAGCTTAGAAAGAACGCCACTGCCGCAATCGATTAATAATTGAAAACCGTCATGCTCGAGCAAATAGCCAGAACTTGCCCCATTTTTCTTTGGATACCCTCCCCAAAAACCAATAACCGTAAGTTTCATTACCCATCCTCCAATATTTTTTCATTTTCTTTCTTACTATACCAAAAATATGGACAAAAAAAAGAAGCTGCTTGTTTCAATCAGCTCCTTAGAATTAGTCATTCATTTTCAAGAAATCTAAAATCTCTTGTACAGCCTTTTCCCCTTGATCAATACAATCAGGTAAACCCACGCCGCCATATGAAGCACCCGCCAAATAGACACCTGGAAGCTCCGAAGCAACTTGCTGATTAATTTTTTCAAGACGATGTTTATGCCCCACAGTATACTGTGGCATGGAGTCTTTCCAGCGCGAGACAACAGCAAAATCTGGTTTCATTGTAATATCCATCGTTTTACTTAAATCCTCAAGTACTATCTGGATAATTCGATCATCTGAGAGGTCGACAATCGTTTCGTCCCCTGACCTTCCGACATAACAGCGAAGCAATACTTTTCCTTCAGGTGTAGAATGTTCCCATTTTTTATGCGTCCATGTACAAGCTGTAATCGAATAATCTCCATTTCTAGAAACGACAAATCCTGTTCCATCAATGTCCTTCTTGACCGCTTCTTTTGGAAAGGCTAATGCCACGGTGGCAACAGAAGTAGAAGGGACAGATTTAAATGGGTCAAAAAAACTATATTGTGAAAACATTGTTTGCGTTACCTTATGCGGGGTCGCAGCTACAATACATTCTGCATTAATCGTTTCACCGTTATTAAGAGATATCTCATAATGTTTACTACCCTTGGTAATCTTTTCAACCTTGTGCCCTTTTAGGATCAGTTTAGGATCTAATTTTTCTTCAATAGCGTCTACAAAAGATTGAAGACCACTTTTAAAGGTTAAAAATCCGCCTTTTGCACTCCCTTTTTTTTCAGGACTTTTCGGTTGTGATGGTGTAGATTTTTTCATCCCAAGGATGAGGCTTCGGTGTTTCTGTTCTACCTCATAGAATTGAGGGAAAGTGGACATAAGACTTAACTCATCAATATCCCCTGCATAAATTCCCGATAATAGCGGTTCAATCAAATTCTCAACGACTTCATCGCCTAACCTTCTCCGGAAAAATTGGCCTAACGACTGGTCTTTTCCACCTGGAGATCTTGGCAAAATGAAATCAGCAGCCGCTCTGATTTTCCCTGGAATGGAAAACAAATTGGTTGTAATAAAAGGACCAACCTCTGTAGGAATTCCCATAATTGAACCACCAGGCATAGTGTGAAGGACATCATTAACTAGCACATATGACTTTCCTGTTGAGTTATGGATGAGTTGGTCCTCCATCCCTACCTCCTTGGCAAGTCTGGACATGCTGACTTTCCGAGCAAGAAAGGAGTCCGGGCCTCTTTCAATGGTGAAACCGTCTTTAACAACGGTTTGCATCTTACCCCCGAGACGGTGTGATGCTTCGATAAGCTTAAGTTCAATTGGGAGCTGTTTTTCCTCGATTATTTTTTGGAGATAGAATGCGGTGGTCATTCCAGTAATCCCTCCGCCAATAATCACTACCCTCTGTTTTTCTTCCGCCACGGATTTCACCTTCTTTCATTTATTTTCCTGTTGCTTATCAGTGTGATAATTTCTTTAAAACAACAGT
>JAQSXG010000134.1 GCA_029256785.1 Neobacillus sp. | reverse complement strand
TCATAAGTAAAACAGGTAAGCACCACATTAAATAGTTGAAACTATTTCACATAATTATCGTCTATTCTTATGAGAAAAACCACGCATTTTAGAATGGAGTGCAGCATATGAAAAAAACTCTTTTATTTTTCCTCGGTTATGCGGTACTTATGGTATCACTTATTTTTAGTGGGATTTATTTTTCGAACGCTAATTTGTCCTCAACTAACCCAATAATTCAACAAAATAAAAGCGATACAGAAAAATCGATAAAGGATTTTAAAGAGGCGTTTAAAACATCCGAGACTGTTGTAAAAAAACCTATCAAAGAAGATAAATGGAAACCTAGTTCTACATTTTTAATTATCGCCATTTCTATCGCCTCTGTTATTGACCTTGTAATCATACTTCTTTTTGTAAAATATGAAAATAGAAAAAAAGAACTGGCGAAGCAGGGGATTATTCAAAAAAATAGGATAACAGATTCAAACTGGTTCTGGTGGGTCATTGGTTTAGGTGTCCTAAAAAAAACGGAGAATCAACTAAAAGTAAATTGGAAGCTGTTTATCTCTTATAGCCTTCTCTTACTTGGAGTGAAGGTTATTATTGGCATAAGAGAATAAATTAATTCTTTTCATAATCTATCCCGCTGCTGGTTTCGTCGTTATTATTTTCTTTACTGTTTTTTGTTTGAAACATATTTTTCGAAACCTCATTTAGCTTTCGAACAAATCGGTTAAAACCAAAGCCAACAAAGAATGCTAGACTTATTTGTGCAAAGGGAGCGTCGTCAAACTCAACAAACTCGATTAATAACACACCGCTTTGTATCAACGTGACAGCAACTACGGACGTTCCTGTGGCAAATATCGGATAAAAAATATACATAATCCATTCACGATAATCGGTTAACTCGTCTTTCATATAATGAGAACAAAACATGTAAAGATGCCTTAGTGAGCCGCCAATTGACCCAGCAAAAAAATAATACAGGAAAATTTTTATATCGGCAATAAATGGGAGCCTTTCCTCAAGCCCACCGGTAAATAACACACCTACAGCAATGAAACTTCCAAAGAACAAGAGGGAAAGATAGGTCAAAATAATTCCTTTTATCCACTTATTCATGGAACCACCCCTTCGGTTAGATACCCTATTCTATGTAGACAATATTTGCATTGTGAAAAACGAATAGTAAACTGCTCCCGTTGACTATTTTCCTCAAAAACAAAATTGTATTTATTTTCACAATATTAAAACTATGGTATATTCAAAGAAAGACAAATTGGGAGTGAGATTAATGAAACTACAGGTTCACCGTACCTATAATTTTAATGCTGGTCCTTCCGCTTTACCTCTTTCCGTTCTTGAAAAAGCACAGCAGGAATTGATTGACTTTCGGGGAACAGGAATGTCCGTCATGGAGCTTAGCCATCGAAGCACCACATACGAGGAGGTTCATAATCAGGCGATCAGTAGTTTAAAAGAATTATTATCCATACCGGATACCCATGAAATCCTTTTTTTACAAGGCGGAGCTAGTCTGCAGTTTTCAATGGTTCCAATGAATTTTCTTCACAAAGGTGAAAAAGCTTCTTACGTTATGACAGGTTCGTGGTCTGAAAAAGCATTCTCAGAGGGTAAATTATTCGGTGAGGTTTATCATGCGGCTTCCACTAAAGATGGTAACTACCGTCGAATACCAACGATTGAGGAATTACAGTATCAATCTGGTGACGCTTACTTACATCTTACATCCAATAATACAATTTATGGCACACAGTGGAAAGAATATCCTGACACTAATGACGTTCCCTTGATCGCAGATATGTCGAGTGATATCCTCTCTAAACCAATTGATGTTAGCAAATTTGCGCTAATTTACGCTGGTACCCAGAAAAATCTTGGTCCTTCAGGGGTAACAGTGGTAATCATTCGGAAAGATTTCCTTGAAAAAGCAAACACCAATATTCCAACAATGTTAAAGTACAGTACTCATTCAAAAAATAATTCCTTATATAATACCCCTCCGACCTTTGGTATTTATATGCTAGGTGAGGTGCTAAACTGGGTTCGCGAATTAGGTGGCGTAGGTGCCATTTCTGAGCTAAATGAGCGAAAAGCGCTACTAATCTATGATGTAATTGATAATAGTGATGGTTTTTATGTTGGCCACGCTGATAAGAACAGTCGTTCTCTCATGAATCTAACCTTTAACCTTAATACAGAAGAAATAGAAGAGAAATTTTTACAACAGGCTAAACAAAATGGTTTTATCGGAATTAATGGTCATCGCTCTATTGGCGGCTGCCGTGTTTCTGCATACAATGCCGTACCGATTGAAGCGTGCCAGGCATTTAGTGAGTTTATGGTTCAATTTCAAAAAGAAAATAGCTAAAACAAAATCACCCTCTGACATAAGAGGGTGATTTTGTCTTTATTGCAACTACCCATGTAATTATTTAGTAGAATACTGTTTTTCAGAAACGATAAAACTCCAAAGGGAACTATGTCCATTTTCTATTACTCTACTTCCTAATTCATTTGACCAGTCCGTTTCTGTTCCGTATTCATCTCTCCAAGACCAAAGGCGACGAGTACTTTGCTGGAGAATGTGTTCATCTGTGAATCCAATAGCACCATGTATTTGGTGAGCAATTGGAACGGCTATTGTTGCTGCCTCTCCGACTCTGATTTTTGCTATCATTGACTCACTCGTATAGGAGTCGTCATCAAAAGCTTCCACAGCATACTCAGTAATTATTTTAGCTGCAGCTACCTCCCCTGACATTATGGCCAGTTGTTGTTGAATGGCTTGAAAACGATTGATCGGTCTTCCAAACTGTTTTCGTTCATTTGAATACAAAATTGATAATTCTAATATTCTTTCAAGTGCACCTGCCATCATCACTGAACGAATTAGTGCACCTTTTTGATAGAGGGTAGAAAGAATACTTTCTAATTTAATGATGGTTGCGTCTTCTTTACTAACAAAAACTTGTTCCAAGTTAATTGTATCCCTAGGTTCTCCGGCGAGGTTAGAACCTGGAGTAATGATACAATCTGCTGAATCAACCATGGCCACTAAAAAACCTTTCGGTAATGTTCCGATAAAAACGATAGATTTTGCAAATCTGGCAAATGGGATATTTTTTACTTGGCCTGTGATAGACCAACCTTCATTTTCTTGAATACATGTAAAAGGAACTTCAGTTTGTGATCCAACGTGTACTATCGTCAATGGGTGGTTACTAATTGGTAAACCTAGCTCTGCAAGGAGCCAGTTTGCCAATAGGGTTTCTGCTAGTGGGATAGGTGCTGAGTATTTCCCAGCAACGCGTAACATGCTGAGTGCATCACCAAAAGTTCCCCCAGTTCCACCTAAATCCTCGTTAACTGCTATCGTTGTTAAACCTGCCTCTTCAACCACACGCCATAACTTGTCTGGCCATTTCCCTTGCTCGGCTTCATGAATCAGTTCTTTCGTACAAAAATCCTTCATAATTTTTTCTGTTGTTTCCTCAAGCATTTCTCGAATTTCACTCAATTTTTAATTACCTCCTTTGCAACAATTCCACGAAGAATTTCTGTCGTTCCTCCGCGTAAAGTAAACCCTGGAGAGTGTAATAAAGCCTCAGCTAATCTTCTCTCAAATGCAATCGAGGAGCTAACAGAAGATGTTGAAGAAACTAACAGCCTTGCTGTTTCTGCGATCTGTTTCTCAAATTGAGTACCTAAATCTTTAACCAAAGATGCCATAACACTAGGTGTTATCCCTTTCTCAAGCATGCCTGCAACCCCTATCGACATTTTACGTAAGGTCCATAGCTGGGCAATTAATTTACCAATAGCAATGTTCACTTGTGTATTAGAATTTCCTTCAACCATTTTCAGTAACTCTACCAATAAAGGAAAGGTGCTTAAGAATCGTTCTGGACCGCTACGTTCGTAGGCTAACTCAGCCATACTTTGTTTCCATCCCTCACCTTCTACCCCTACTAGCGTATCCTCAGGAATGAAAACATCCTCAAAAACTACTTCATTAAAATGGTGTTCACCTGTCATTAACCGGATAAGTCTAACCGTTACACCAGGTAGAGATAAATCAACAACAAACTGACTTAATCCTGCATGGCGATTATCTGTATTTAAAGGAGACGTTCGACAAAGTGCAATCGTATAATGGGAATGATGTGCGCCACTCGTCCACAGTTTACTCCCATTTAATATCCATCCACCGTCTGTTTTCTTTGCCGCCGTAGAAAGTGATGCTAAGTCAGAACCGGCGTTCGGCTCACTTAAACCAATCGCGAAATAGCATTCTCCCTTTGCAATTTTTGGCAAATAATATCTGCGTTGTTCGTCTGTGCCATATCTTAAAAACAATGCACCTGATTGCCGATCTGCTATCCAGTGGCCAGCTACTGGTGCCCCAGCAGCTAATAATTCTTCGGTAACAACAAACCGTTCTAGAGGGCTTTTTTCATGGCCGCCATACTCTTTTGGCCAAGTCATTCCAATCCAGCCTTTTTCCCCTAACTTACGACTAAATTCTGCTGAGAAACCTGATAACCATGAATCACAATGCGGTTCGAATGTGCCTTTTAATTGTTCATCTTCAAGAAATTGACGAACTTCGGACCTCAATTGTTCCGCCTCTTGTGGAAGTTTTATTACAGGTAACTGTAAAATCTTAACCATATTTTGCACCTCCTGTTTTAGAAATAAGATGTTTTATCGCCTGTTTTTTGTCAGTTTTTCAACACGTTCCTGGTAGTAAGGTAGTTCTGTAACCAAGCCCATTGCTGAAGAAATCATATCAAGTGAAGTTCTTAAATCAGTGTTTAGTCCCTGATAGACGGCACGCTTGATAAACTGAACAATTTCTGGCGGCTCATTAGCTAATGTAGACGCATGATTATATACTCTCCCTAATAACTCATCAGGTTCTGTTAAGTATGTAACGAGTCCAATATCTAATGCTTCCTTGGCCGTTAAGATTCTTCCAGACCATAAAAGTTCAAGAGTCTTGTCTATACCTATTATTCTAGGGAGTAAGTATGCTCCACCATCACCTGGTACAATACCTGCTTTAATATAGGTCTCACCCATTTTAGCTGTTGCGGATGCGTAGCGTATATCACACATAAGTGCCATATCAAACCCAGCTCCAATTGCAGGTCCATTTATTGCTGCAATGGTCGGTTTGTCAATTTCACTCATTATGATTGGAATACGCTGTACATATTTCCATAATGAGTTTTTCCTTTTCAAGCCGGTGCTTGTTATATCTACTGCTTCCTCTTCTTTTTGGTGAATAAAACCGGCACCTTGACCCATTGCTTTAATATCCCCACCAGCACAAAAGGCTCTTCCTTCCCCAGTAAGGACTAATACTCTTACGTCATCAGAATCACGTACGTACTCAAGCGCTTTTATCCATTCTTTAATCATTTCAAGGCTAAATGCATTTAAACTTTCTGGACGATTTAGTTTAATCGTGGCAACACCATTTTCATCAACAGTAAAAAGTAAATCTGACAATCACATACACCCTCTCGTTTAAGCGGTTAATGGAACTTTGCAAAATAATTTAGATCGTTCAAAAAACTCTTTCCTCTAATTTCCGACTTTATTTTCCTTAAATAATCCTCCAGGATTTTATCATTTCCTCATAAATCATGTCATTTCATAATTTATAATACTTTTTCTTTAATAAATTCTTGAATTTCTTTTTGCGAATAACCTAACCCTGAAATCTCTTCAAATGTGTGCTCACCTAATCCAGGGGAAGTTTTCATAGGAATCTCTGTATCTGATAACTTGATAGGATTTCCTATATATTTTATTTCTCCATGTTCAGGATGATTTACTTGTGTAATCATTTCTCTATGAATGATTTGCTTATTCTTGATCATTTCTTTCGTTGTTAAAACAGGAGCTACACATGTATCAAAGTTGTCAAAAATGCTTACCCATTCTTCCAGTGATTTTTGAATCATTATCTCTTGTATCTCAGCAATCATTTTACGTTGTTCAACTATAGAACCGTTATATTGTGATATTAAAGACTCTTTATTGATAGCTTTACAAAATTCTTCCCAAAACTTAGGTTCTATTGCACCAACCGATATAAAACGGTTATCTTTTGTTTCATAAACTTGGTAGTATGCCTTACCGCCATTTAATAGGAGCTCACCTCTATTAGGTAATTGTTGATTGGCAAGGTAATCCGGTACGATTGTTTGCATCATTGAAACTAAACCATCTAACATACTAATATCAATATATTTTCCACTTCCAGTTTTAACTAAATCAACAATTGAAATTAGAATTCCGACTGCTGCCATTAACGCTCCTCCACCAAGATCAGCAATTTGCGTTGATGGAATAATTGGTTTACCAGTGCGTTCTCCTTGTAAATCTAATAATCCTGAGTAAGCTAAATAATTCAGATCATGACCTGGTTCATGTGCCAATGGTCCGTCCTGCCCGTATCCTGAGATGGAACAGTATATCAATTTAGGATGGAGTTCCTTCAATTGTTCATAACCTAGCGCCAAACGGTCCATTACACCTGGTCGAAAGGACTCTACCAACACATCCGCTGTTTTCACTAACTCTAGAAAAATATCACGACCCTTTTGGGATTTTAAATTTATTGTCACACTCTTTTTATTCCTATTAACTGAGTTAAACATAGCTCCTTGACCAGCCATTTGTGGTTCATTCCATCGAGCGTAATCCCCTGTCTTTGGCTCCTCAATTTTTATTACCTCTGCTCCAAAATCTGCTAAAAACATTGTGCAATAAGGCCCAGGTAATAATCTTGTTAAATCTAATACTCTAATTGACTCCAACGGTCCCGCCAAAAAACCCACCACCTTCTTCAAGTAATTTATCTTTTTCTATTGACTAAAATAAATATGAGCTCACTTTTATTTTTATTATAACTATGGCATTTACTGAAGTAAATTAAACTTTATCTATATTCTGAATATTTAGTTTAATACACTTTTGTAAAATAGTTGTTTTTATTTGTTAAATTACCGGAATACATTGTCTTTCTCTGCTAAACATTATAATCAAAGATTACATCAGCCCCTTATTTATCTATTACAACAGCTAATTTTTTTATACATTTCTATTAAGTGCTATCAATAATATATAATTCTTTGTCATTATCAGAATAAATCTCAGAAAAATAGCTACATTTCAATAAAAAAATGACTATCAATTTTCATGATAGTCATTTCTTTTATGTTTTTATGTTCGAAATAGAATATGACCTTATTCCCCATCAACTACTTCTTTCAATATCTCATACGACCGTTTTTGCTTCTCGGGATCATATATATATGAAACGGCCATAATTTCATCCACATTATAGAGTTCTTGGAAGCGTGTGAGCTGTTGCCCAATTGTATCCTTGCTCCCTAAAAATGTAACACTAGACATCGACTTGGACATTTCTTCTTCCCTAGGGTTCCAAATCTCATCCATATTTTCGACAGGTGGTTTTAGAGGACTTTGCGACCCACGGACAACGTTTAGGAAAAATTGTTGCATTGTCGTTGCCAGAAAATTAGCCTCCGCATCCGTTTCAGCGGCAATTACATTTAAACAAACCATCATATATGGTTGATCTAGATACTGAGATGGTTGAAATCGATTGCGATAGATTGATATTGCTTCTTCCATATATCTTGGTGCAAAATGTGAAGCAAATACATATGGTAGACCAAGACTAGCGGCCAAATAAGCCGAATCAGTAGATGAACCAAGAATATAGATGGGAACATTTGTATCGACTCCTGGATATGCCTTCACATACCCTTGATTTTCTTCAGGCCCAAAATACGTAAGCAGAGATTGAACATCTTCAGGAAAAGTATAAACCGTATCATTTTTCGAACGCCTTAATGCGCTAGCTGTTTTCATATCTGTACCAGGAGCCCGTCCAAGACCTAATTCCACACGGTTAGGATAAATGGTTGCCATCGTTCCAAACTGTTCAGCTACTATTAACGGGGCATGATTTGGTAGCATGATACCACCCGATCCAACTTTGATTGTATCAGTATGCTCCAGCGTATGTTTAATTAATATGGAAGTTGAGGAACTAACGAGCGTTGGCGTATTATGATGCTCGGCAATCCAATATCGCTGATAACCCATTTTTTCTGTCTCCTGTGCAAGCTCCACCATTTCGTCAATCGCTTGTTTACTGCTTCTTCCTTCACGTATAGGTGCAAGATTTAATACTGATAAAGGTATATTTATGTTTGTCATTATTATTTTTCCTTTCTTGATAGGGATACTACTCTTCTTATAGTATCAATCAAAATGCAGGAAACAAACAAAAATGCCTCAGTTTTGAGACAAATACAAACCATATTTACCTAAATTTTTTTTTGAAAATCTACTAGAAATATTTTACAAATGAGGAATTAATAGATAGATATTTCATGATGTCACCTTTATGTAACTAAACTGTAATACTAATCTATTTAATGCACTCATAGTAATAGTTTAAATACGAGAATCGACGAACACTATTACTAGGAGGAAAAAAATCAATGAAAAAACTAATTATGGTATTATCAATATTTGTTGGTTGCTTATTTATTTCCGCTCTACTAGCATCTCCGACGTTCGCTTATACAGTTAAGAGTGGGGATACTATGACTAAAATTGCTAAAGAGAATAACTTAACCATTCAAGAGTTAGCACAAGCTAACCCACAAATACATAATCTTAATCTCATTTATGTAGGACAAATTTTAAACACTACGAAACTCGATAAGAACATTAACGGTAAAGACGAACAGAACTATGTATTAAAAGAAACGAACTCTGTAAATAATGGAACATTGGCGCATGTAAGTAAATCAGACAAGCAAGATGCCCAAGAAGAAGTACAATACTCAGATTATGAATTAGATTTGTTGGCTCGAATCGTTCGAGCCGAAGCACAAAGTGAACCCTTTGAAGGAAAAGTCGCTGTAGCTTGTGTGATCCTAAACAGAGTTGAAAGCCCAAAGTTCCCCAACACCATTAAGGATGTTATCTATGCCCCTGGGCAATTCCAACCAGTAAGAAATGGCGCAATTAATAAGCCTGCTGATGAGGAATCAATTAAAGCTGTACAAGCTGCATTAACGGATCAACGAAATTATGCCCCTGATGCCTTATTCTTTTACAACCCAACTATTGCTACCAGCAGGTGGTTAGATACAAGAGCAACAACACTTGTTGTCGGCCAGCATGTGTTCAAAAAATAAAACGTGTGAGGGAATCCATAGATGGATTCCCTCATTTGTATATCGTGGAAATTACAATTTGGGTAGTTCCTTATATGCTAACTTCTCAATTATTTCCCTGTGTTGAGGATATTTCTCTAATAATTCGTCTTGGGTAAATAATTCAAAGTCCTGAAATTCAAAGCCCGGTGAAACCATACATCCAACAAGTGAACATGTATCTTTATCCGTAACAGATGAACCAAAGATAGAATTTTTCTTAACCAGGATTTGCGGTCTTTCGCCTTGATCAAGGTTCATTCCTACTTTCATTTCCTCATAATCGCCATTCTCATGGATGACATGCACGGTTAAAGGACTACCTGCGTGATAGTACCATAATTCATCTGATTTTAAGCGATGGAAATGAGATACATCCTGTGATGATAAAAGAAAATAAATACTGGTATACAGCTTTCGTTGGCCTTCAAACTTGATAGATAATTCATTATCAGAGGTGCGTTCCTCAGATTCAAACGTTTGTTTGAAATAACCACCTTCAGGATGTGGAAGAAGTTCAAGTTTTGCTACCCACTGTTTTAAATCATTTATATGCATAATAATCCCTACACTTTCAATCAATTTAAGAGTCTAAACTTAGTATACATTTTTTTTGTTAGGAAAACACGAAAAGCCGGCGATTAACCGGCTTTTATCATTAAGGTATAGGATTGATGTCATCGTTCCCTAGCTCATTACTTCCCTCGCTTCGTTTTGTAGAGACTTCTTTTGATTTCCCTTTCCAATCTTTGAAGGAAGGTATTTAAACCCTTTGTTGAACC
>JAQSXG010000133.1 GCA_029256785.1 Neobacillus sp. | reverse complement strand
ACCTTGGCCAAATGCTGTTGTGGCCAATTCAACTGGACCCACTCGGTTTAAATTAAACAGAATTCCTGTACCCTCACCTGCTAAATCAATGCCTGTTTTCTGTCCAAAGCCAAAATCCTTTATATATTTAAATAAAGTATCTTTTCCTAATCTTTGTCCTAATTCCACAAATCCAGGGTTACAGGAATTTTCAACAACTTCAAGGAAAGTTTGGCTGCCATGCCCGCCTCTTTTCCAGCATTTCAGCCTCGCACCTGCAACCTCAACTGAACCGTGATCATGAAAATGCTCTTTCTCTAAGTCTACTTTTCCTTCTTCTAGTGCTGCAGCAAGTGTAATAATCTTAAAGGTAGACCCTGGCTCATAACTTGACCAAACAGGCAAATTCCGGTTATACACCTCTTGTGAGACATTTTGAAAATTTGCCGGATCAAAGGTAGGACGGCTGGACATCCCTAAAATCTTTCCATTGTTCGGATCCATTGCAATTGCAATAATTCCATCAGGGTTATATGTTGCCTCCGCAATATCTAACTCTCGCTCAATTACGGTTTGTATTTTAGTATCAACAGTTAGCTTCAAATCAAGACCATCCACAGGATGCTCATAGTCATCGGCCATATCATTCATTCTTTCACCTTTAGCATTTGCGTAGAACTTTACTGAGCCTCTTTCCCCGCTAAGCTCTTTGTCATAATAAAGTTCTAATCCCATCAGACCTTGATTATCTACACCAGAAAATCCAAGAACATGAGAAAGGTAGCTTCCAAAAGGATAATGTCTCTTCGAGTCTTCTCCAATGTATACCCCTTCAAGCCCTAGGGCTCTAATCTCTTTAGCCTTTTCATGAGATATTTTTCTACCTTCTTTAATTCGAACGATAGACACTCCTTGTGTAATTTGCCGATATGCATTTTCCTTCGACATATTTAACACAGGTGCAAGCTTTTCTGCGGTTGTTGCAGGGTCTTTGACTTGTCTAGGCACAACATACACCGTGGGAGCACTAACATTTGTCGCTAACGCCACACCATTACGATCGACAATTTCACCGCGTTCAGGCTCAAATGGAATATTTCTGCTCCATGATCCCTTAGCTTGTCCGGTTAGCTTATCACCCAGAATGAACTGTACATATCCTAGCCGGACATCAATAATTAGAAATATAAGTATTCCAACGAACATTGCAGTAGTTAACCGTTTACGGACAGTTACATTTGAAACACGCATATAGTGAACGAGCCTCCTTTTCTAGTCGTTCAAATATATGCTTGTACTATTGTAAATAGAACGTCATCACCTAAGTTGTTACATCTATTATTCCTAGTCCCACACCATTCCCTCAGGATTACTTTCTGCCCCTTCGTTGACTTCTTCCTTATTCTCAATCTTTAATTTTTCCTCCGGACTTTTTAAGTCAATTATCAGAAAATCGCCTTTTCTTATTAAGGAACCCGCTGTAATATTTTGTTTTAATACATAACCACTCCCGGTAGAATTAAGCTTTAAACCAGTAAGATTAGCTACTTTCATTACATCCCGCAATGACCATCCATACATGTCAGGGATTTTCAAGTCCCCTTCTGTTTGAATAATAACCTTTTCTCCTTCAAGGATAACAGAACCTTCACTAGGTAGATGCCCTGACACTTTTAAGCCATTTCCTAGAACCACCGTTTTCAATCCTAGTTTTGTTAAAGTACTTTGTGTTTCTTCCACCGTTTGACCAATATAATTTTCCAATTTGGTGTTAGAAGACTGCTCTTGTGTTGATGGTTGGATATTTAAATATTGTAGACTATTTTTCATCACAGGATTAAAAATATTAGCTACAGGTATAGCCCCGTCACCATAATAATCAACCTTCGGCTGTTGAACCGCAATATAGACAATTAATTTTGGATCCTCCTTAGGGGCCATACCTAAGAAAGAAAAGATATAATTATTTGGTCCAGATAAATAACCTTTTGGTCCTGGAATATTAGCCGTTCCGGTCTTTCCTGCCACACTATACCCATCTATTTGATACCTTGTGGCTGTACCAGTTTCTTCATTGCTAACAATCGTCTCAAGTATATCAAGAACTTCTTTTGCCGTTTTTTCAGAAATAGGATTGTTTACAACTTCTGGTGTTGTTTCTTGGATAACTTCTTCTGTATCAGGATTAACAATTTTACTAACTACATATGGTTTCATCATTTTGCCACCATTTGCAATAGCAGTTGCTGCTTGAACTTGTTGGATAGGAGTAATAGCCGTTCCTTGCCCAAAAGCCGTGGTAATTTTTTCAATTGGGTAAGTATATTGAATTTTACTAGTTGTTTCATTCGGGAGATCAATACCAGTGGGGCGATCTAGTCCAAATGCTGTCAAATATTCACGAAACTTCTCAAAACCCAATTTTTCATTTGCTATCTTAGCAAAAGCAACATTCGATGAACGCTGAACACCTTCAAGGTAGGTAATTGGTCCCCACCCAGCAATATTATGGTCATGAATCGCCTTGTCTTTAGCCGTTACTTTATACGAACCAGACTGATAAATGTCGTTGGCATTAAAAACATTCTCTTCAATGGCCGCAGCAAGCGTAAAAACCTTCATCGTAGAACCTGGTTCAAAAGATGTTTCAATTGCTTCGTTATGCCAGCTTTCTTCAATTCCTACCTTTGTTTTCGGATGAAACGAAGGTCTTTGACCCATTGCTAATATTTGACCAGTTTTTGGATCAGCTACAATAGCAATGATTTTCTTTGGTTCATATTCCAGAACTACCTTGTTCATCGCATCCTCAAGGAAAGTTTGTATCTTCGTGTCGAGGGTTAAATAAACATCATTTCCATTTTGTGCTGGGATAATTTTCTCCTCTCCATCAGGCAATAAGTAACCCCATAAATCGCTATCATAATTTATCTTTCCGTTTTTCCCTGTTAATTGTTCGTTTAATTGTGCCTCAATTCCCATTTTTCCTACATAGCTATAGGTATTATCCTTTTCATCCACTCGGTCTGCATAACCAACTAAGTGAGAAGCGAAAATCCCATTTGGATAAAATCTCTTAGAGTCATTCCTAAAGGTGATTCCTGGTAATTTTAAATCTTCAATTTCCCTTTTTGTTTGATGGGAAATATCTCTACCTGCTTTGCCGAATTCAACCTGGAACTGATCTTTCGTTAGAATGCTATAAATCTCTGACTCTTCCATATCAATCACTTTTGCCAGTTTTTCCGCTGTCTTTTTAGCATCTTTCACATGCCTAGGTTTTTTGGGATTGATGGTCATTTTTTTATCTAATATCGCAACTAAGGAGTACGATGTCGCATCCTCTGCAATTACCTTACCTTTTCTGTCAAAGACAATTCCTCGTGTAGCCTCAAGGATACCTTCCCTATTGTATTTCTGCTCAGCTTTGGCAGAAAGCGTCCTTGCTCCAACCTCACCAGTAAATTGAATAGAAAAATACCGAAAGATTAATATAAAAAAGAGCAGGCTGAAGAATATAAATAATCCAGCTGCTCCGAAATTCATATATGGCTGCTTTTTGTTCATTTCTTATTTCACAACCTTGACATTATTATCGTTTAATACAAGCCCCATTTGCTTCGCCTTTTCTAAAATCCGTTCGTACTTACTCAGTTCACTAACTTGCACCTCTAAATCGCCGTTTACCTTTATTTGTTCATTTACGGATGCCTGCACAATCTGAATATCCTTGTTTACCTGGTAAATTTCGGCTTGATTTGAGATAAGATGAACAGCACCAAAGAAAACAGCTCCTGTAAAAACCAAACCGATAATCTTCTCCCCAGGGGTTAGCCATTGCTTTTTGGTTTTTACACTACTCTGTTCCTGAATTGTCCTTTCAACTAGCTGTTGTTGCTGAAATTCCCTGGCAAGATTACTCATTCTTTCCCCTCCAAGATAATATTTTTAGGCTATTTTATCGTTTTTTCTGCAATCCTAAGTTTTGCTTAACGTGCACGGTTATTTTGTTCTAATTCTTCTTCTGATGGAAGAATTGGTTTACGTGTGACTAACTTCAACACTGGCTGAAATTCATCAGGAATAATCGGTAAACCTGGCGGTAAGTCTGGCATATCACTAGCTTTTTTGAACGTTACTTTACAAATCCGGTCCTCAAGTGAGTGAAAGGTGATAACACTTATTCTTCCACCTGGTTTAATTAGTTCTATTGCCTGCTGCAGGGACTTCTCAAATACCGCCAATTCGTCATTAACAGCGATTCTTATTGCCTGGAAAATCCTCTTAGCAGGATGTCCGCCTTTTCTTCTAGCTGGTGCTGGAATCCCTTCCTTTATCAGCTCGACCAATTCAAAGGTTGTTTCTATTGGCTTTACTTCTCTTGCTGCTTCTATCTTTCTTGCTATTTGTTTAGAGAATTTCTCCTCACCATAGCGAAAAAAGGTCCGGACTAAATCCTCGTAGGACCAATGATTAATTACATCATAGGCAGAAAGCCCCGCTTCACTATCCATACGCATATCCAGCGGTGCATCATGATGATAACTAAATCCTCTCTCAGGAGTGTCTAGTTGCGGAGATGAAACACCAAGGTCATATAGAATTCCATCTACTTGATCAATCCCTAAATTTTCTAATTCATCTTTTAAATATAAAAAATTACTCTTAATTATTTTTAGTCGGTCACCATAGATGGACAATTTTTCTTTCGCATTAGCAATAGCTATTTCGTCCTGATCAAAGGCATACAATTTTCCTTTTTCCCCAAGCTTTGAAAGGATGAGGGAACTGTGTCCAGCCCCACCTAGGGTACAATCAACATAAATTCCATCAGGCTTTATTTTTAATCCATCGACAGCTTCTTCTAGTAACACAGTAGTATGTTCAAACATATTTTTTATCACCTTTTCCAATCGCACGATATACAATAGAATTATACTAACATAATTTATCCATTATATATCAAACCCAATCATATTTTCTGCGATTTCAGCAAAAGATTCTTCAGACTCTGAAAAATACTCTTCCCAAATCTGTTTGCTCCATATCTCGATCCGATTGGAAACACCCAAAATCACACATTCTTTTTCTAACTTAGCATATTGAAGTAGTGGTGCTGGAATATTAATTCTGCCTTGCTTATCTAGTTCGCTCTCTGTGGCTCCAGAGAAGAAGAATCTAGTAAATGCACGGGCGTCTTTCTTTGTAAGTGGTAGGGCTTTTAGTTTTTCTTCTATTAACGCCCACTCGGATAATGGGTAACCGAACAGACATTGATCTAAACCGCGCGTAATGATAAACATGTCTCCAAGTTCATCGCGGAATTTCGAAGGCACGATCATCCTGCCTTTCATATCAATGCTATGATGGTATTCACCCATTAACATACCCGGTACCCCCACTTTCTATTTAAAATGTACCACAATCCCCCACTTTCCTCCACCTATTTTTTAATATTCTCTCCCTTTTATTAAAATCCTTTTATATCCAGATATTTTAAGCAAAAAAAAAGAAACTTCACAATGGAAATGAAGTTTCTTTATAGTTTTATTACTTTATGACTGCCGTCAAATTCATAGTGTAGTTCCATTAGCCCTTTTATTAGATTAAATCCGTGGAGATTTAAATAGTAAAAGATGTTCCACACTCGTTCTTGAGGAAAACCGTCCGGACGCAATGAAAAATCAATACGGGCATATTTATTTAAAACAACGTCATGCTTTAGTTTTACGGTTTCTTCAAGCTTAGATTCCATAAATTCGATTTGCTTAAGCAGATAGCTCTCGTTTTTCTTTAATAAAGGTAGTAGACTTTGATTAACCTCGTTGGTCTTACTTTCAATTTGCTTGTACTGCTTCAATAACAGTTCTCTAGTAGCTGTAAATAGCTCAGCTATTTCCCGATCCTTTATTGATTCTAGGAATAGCTCCTTTTCACTAGTCGTTCCCTTACTCAATACAGTAGTTAGATCTAAATTCAACTCATTAATATCCCTTTCCACAGCACGTTCGAGGAAAGTAATATTTAGTCTAGGTACAATTGGTGGCATTTTTATTTCAAAATGCTCAAATACTTGCTTCAATTCAGCCCAGTAGGAAATTTCACCTGGTCCTGCAATAAACGCGATAGTTGGAAATAGCCACTCTTGCATTAGTGGTCTTGTCACCACATTATTGCTTAGTTTGGCAGGATCATCGGTTGCAATGTCCTGTAATTCTTCCTTTGTAAAGGAAACCCCACCGCTTTTGCCAATAAATCGATTATTAATATCGTCATACTCTAGCAACACTCGTTCATTTGACCTTTTATTATAATAAAATAGGTTAGCCGCATGTTCATGTGATTCAATTGTTATTGGAAAACCATTTTTACTAATCACGCTTTGCTGTTCAAGTAAATGATCAGTAATGACAGCGTGATCCTGGATTTGTTTAATAAAGTACTCTTTTTGTAACAAGCGGAAATCACTGTTTCCTGAGTCTACAATCAATAACCCATGGTCTTTAAAGAGCTCCATAACAATATTGGCAAAAAAATCAACATAGGTAGTTGCATTCGATAATTGTTTTTCCGAAAAAGCTAATAACTCTTTCGTATGTACGGTCTCACCGAAATTCTCTATTAAATTCTTCACCCATGCTCGACATGTATCATTAGTTATGACAATATCCGAAACCATTTTCTTTTCCAGCACTCTCTCCGGATAGGTCCATTTATCCACCTTTAACTCAGTAGGAATAAATACATGGTTTACCTCATGAAAATCATGGTCTTCTCCTGCAATCCAAAATACAGGAATAACAGGTACACCAAGTTGTTTTTCTTTCTGTTCAGCTAATTTAATAATAGATATAATCTTATGTATGGAATAAAGAGGACCAGTAAGAATCCCTGCCTGTTGCCCGCCAATCACTACCACACTGTTTGCTTGTTTTAATTTTGTTAGTGAATGTTTCACTGCTTCTGATGACGGAAAACGATCCATATAATTCTCTATGTGGTCTGCAACCTCTTCACGCGGAAACTGCCGATTACCTAATTCACCCATCCTTTTCTGATCTTCAGTACTATCATTAAACCGATAATGAAAAAACGGAAGAATATCGGTGGATTGTTTCAAATAACTTGATGCAAATCGGTTTGTTGCTGGTAAAGAGAGATTTAACATCTCCATTAAAGTACTTCCTTTCTGCTTAACCATATTATTCTGTTAAGAGTATAGCATTAACAGCTCTATATAAAAAAATCTTTGCTTATGAAAAAAAAGAAAAAGTTACTGCTCGGTGCAACAAACCATAAAAGGTCAGAGAAACATATGCAATAAAAAATAATAGAAAATTACATCTCCAAAAGCCCTTAAAAACCTTATATAGAATTATTTCACCTTTAACACTCCAGTGTACAACAACAAAAACCATCGCAATCAAAATCATTATTAATAAAATTAACCAGAAAAATGATTTACCGATTATGGTTATAAGTAAAAAGTGAACAGCGATGATAAACAAAAGTGTAGAGTAATCTAAGGCTTTATGAAATGACTTGCGGGAGTCATTAGTAATCATTTTATACAAAAAGTAAATGATTATAAGTCCCAAGAAAGGAAGGGTAAAAAAAATAGTTATGATAGATGATAGTATCGAACTCACACACTGTCCCTCCAATTTTCCTCTTTCCCTTTAATAAGCGAATAATAGCTTTCAACCAACGGAGCTTCTTTTTCTTGTTTTTTTGCTTCAGTTAATAGAAATCCCAAAATCGCATCCACCTCAGTCTTTCTCTTTGCCTCCACATCCTTAAGCATCGAAGAATAATTATTTGCTGTTTTTTTACATATATCCATTAATTGCTTCTGTAGGTTTTCAGCTTGATCTATATTAAGGATGTAAGCTATTTCAGTAAATAGATTGCGTAGTGCAGTATAATAGAAAGGATTGTCTACTAATTCGCCGTTTTTAACTTGAAGTATTGCAGTTAATGGATTAATCACTGCATTAATGATTAGCTTGTTAACAAGAATCTTATAATAATCATCCTTAATAATGAATGGGAAAGTTTCCGGAACTTTCTTTGCGAAATCTACTAGTTTCGTTGCCTCTCCTCTAAAAACTGCCACATTAATCTTTCCTTCACCATTATGACGGACAGTATTGGCATTTACCTTTTGGGCACCATGTTCAATAGATCCCACATAAATATTTTCAGGTTGCAGTTTAGTCAACAGTTCTAAATGTCCCATCCCGTTTTGTAAAAATAATAGGGCTTGATGACTATTTGCTCCGTCTAGATTTCTGAGGAGAGAATCTAGTTGATATTGTTTGACTGCTATGATGGTTAAGTCTTCTGACCCAGTCCATTTATTAATTGGTAGTGCAAAAATATCAAATTTAAACTGCTCTGTTCCTTTTATTAGATGAAGACCATGATCATTAATTTCTTTTGCCTGTTCGGTTGTTCTTGTATAGAGTGTAATGCTAAATGTATTGCTTAAGTATGATGCCAATAACAACCCAATGGAACCAGCACCAATAATGCCAATTTTCATGATAATCCCTCATTCGACTTCTACTTTTATTCATATTTTAGCAGAAGTAACTGCTAGATTGTTAGTTTGTTGGTAAAAAGAATAGTCCCGTTTCGATTGTATCGAAACGGGACTATTGATTTATACTGGATATACTGGGTGCTTGCGGGTACTGAAGGTCATTTCTTTAGTTTCGTAATATCCAAAACGATTAATTAAGACCTTTCTAAGTTCTGACGGTGCGACAATTTCATCAACAATTAACTCCGATGCTAAGCGGTAAATATCGATATGCTCCTTATACTCCTGTTGTTTTGCTTGAACAAAGGCAATTCTCTCTTTTGGATCATCGATCTCATTAATCTTATTAGAATAAACCGCATTCACAGCTGCCTCAGGGCCCATCACTGCAATTTGAGCATTAGGTAATGCGATACAAAGATCTGGCTCAAATGCGGGACCAGCCATAGCATAAAGGCCTGCACCGTATGCCTTCCTAACAATTACTGAGATTTTCGGCACTGTAGCAGAGCTCATTGCAGCAATTAGTTTTGCACCATGGCGAATGATTCCTGCCCGTTCCACCTTCGTTCCAATCATGAAACCTGGAACATCGGCAAGGAACAATAATGGCACATGGAACGCATCACATAGCTGAATGAATTTAGCTGCCTTATCTGCAGAATCAATGAATAATACTCCACCCTTCACCCTTGGCTGGTTCGCTACAATACCGACAACTCTGCCATCGATTCTAGCAAATCCAGTAATTATTTCTGGAGCAAATAGCTTTTTAATTTCATAAAAACTGTTTTCATCAATCATCCTATTAATCGCTTCATACATATCAAATGGAGCATTTTGATTTTCAGGAATAATTTTCTCTAAATCACGACCCGCTACTGGGTCTTTCCCCTCAATATTCTTTGATTTTTCCTTGAAACTTGCGGGAAAATAACTGATATATTTTTTCGCCGATTCAATCGCTTCTTCTTCACTAAAGGTAAGGACATCACCGCAGCCACTAACGGTACAGTGCATCCGGGCTCCGCCCATCTCTTCAAGTGTCACTTTTTCACCGATAACCTTTTCCGCCATCCGTGGTGAACCTAGGTACATAGAGGCATTTTGGTCAACCATAATTACTACATCACAAAAAGCTGGAATATAAGCACCACCCGCTGCTGACGGACCAAAGAGTATACAGACCTGAGGTATCATTCCTGATAATTTCACTTGGTTATAAAAGATTCGTCCTGCCCCGCGGCGGTTTGGAAACATTTCAAGTTGATCTGTAATTCTAGCACCAGCAGAATCAACCAGATAGAATAAAGGTACCTTCAGTTTTTCCGCTACTTCTTGGATACGTATTATTTTTTCAACTGTCCTCGCACCCCATGAGCCGGCTTTAATTGTTGAGTCATTTGCCATTACACAAACTGTCTGTCCATTAATTTTTCCTATGGCTGTAACAACACCATCCGCCGGCAAATCTCCAGCTAGTACATTTGCAAATTTCCCATCTTCTTCATATATTCCATCATCAAACAATAAATTTAAGCGATCCCGAACAAATAGTTTATTCTGTTCTTT
>JAQSXG010000132.1 GCA_029256785.1 Neobacillus sp. | reverse complement strand
CCATGAAAAATACATAGAAACAAAGAAGATGCTTCAATTTACCTATTATCGCGGCTACCGTCAAGTAGTTGTGTTTGAGTACACACCTGATTGGGTACATATCGACCCATTTCTCACTCCGCCTGAACAAAGAGCTTGGATTGAAATGCTGTCTAATCTTGATTTAGAAAAGATAAAAAAATGGCTGTATGATCAATTTCTTCAGTTCAATGACCCTTATCCGGATCCAGGATTAGTTAGAATTAGACTTACAAGCATTCTAGCTCAAATTAGAAGGTATATGAAAACCTGTAATCTGGATGGTGATGACAATTGCGAGAAGGAATACCGTTATATTTTTCATTCCATTTTATATGATACGGTCCTTTATCGCTCTGTACAAAATTTGATTATCTTTACCCAAAAGATTTTTACTGCGGCGGATATGACCCTGAAAAATAATAAACAAGATCCAATTGAACGAGGAATCTCCTATATGGAAGCTAATTTTTCAAATAGTAAACTTCGTCTGGATGATGTTGCTCATTTTGTTGACAGAAATCCATCTTATTATAGTCATCTCCTTATATCTAAAGCAGGTAAAAGCTTCGTCGAAGTGTTAACCGGAATAAGAATAAAAGAAGCGAAACGATTATTACTTGAAACGAGAGATCCAATCCAAGAAATTGCCAAGGCAGTCGGGTTCCAAAATTCAAATTATTTTAGTAGAATCTTCAAAGACATAGTCGGTCATTCACCAAGAGAATTCAGATTGAATAAACCAGACAATGATTAAAACCAGACCTTCCAATTGGGAGGTCTGATTTTTTATATAAAAAAATATTTTAGCTTACCTAAAAATATTATAGATAATAGGGTGGTTATTTTTTAAAAGCACAGTGTTATCTAAAAATAGTATAAGATATCTGCAGTTTTATTCGTATTTTTCAGAATATTATCCCTTTATAATTAGATGGAGAATAAGTATTTAAGGAGTGAGCATATGGAAGCAATTACAGCAAAAACAAGAGTGATCACTAATTATAAAGGAACAGATTTGCATGCTAAGGGTTGGATTCAAGAAGCTGCGCTTAGGATGCTTATGAACAATCTTGATCAAGAGGTGGCCGAACGGCCGGAAGATTTAGTCGTTTATGGTGGTATCGGTAAAGCAGCACGTAACTGGGAGTCGTATGATGCGATTGTAAAAACGCTACTAGAATTGGAAAACGACGAAACGCTTATGATTCAATCGGGTAAACCGGTTGCTGTTTTCAAATCCCACAAAGATGCCCCACGGGTATTATTGGCGAATTCAAATTTAGTTCCGGCTTGGGCGAACTGGGAGCATTTCCATGAGCTAGATAAGAAAGGTCTCATGATGTATGGGCAAATGACGGCGGGAAGCTGGATTTATATTGGTAGCCAAGGGATTGTCCAAGGAACGTATGAGACCTTTGCGGAGCTTGCCCGACAAGCATTCAATGGCTCATTAAAACATACGATTACTTTAACTGCTGGACTTGGTGGTATGGGTGGGGCACAGCCGCTATCCGTGACAATGAATGATGGGGTTTGTATTGCGATTGATGTCGATGAAACAAGAGTGGATCGTCGGATCGAAACGGCTTACCTCGACCTAAAAACAAATGACCTGGATGAGGCACTTACCCTTGCTAGAGAAGCAAAAATCGCTGGCAAAGCGTTATCGATTGGTTTAATCGGAAATGCTGCAGAGATTTTACCACAAATGATCGAAAAAGGTTTCAATCCTGATGTAGTAACAGACCAAACCTCAGCGCATGACCCGCTAAATGGCTATGTTCCTATTGGTTTTTCCTTAGAAGAAGCGGCAGCTCTTCGAAAAGAAAATCCGGAAAAGTATATCAAGTTATCAAAACAAAGCATGGCTGTTCATGTGAAGGCGATGCTGAAAATGCAGGAAAAAGGTGCGGTAACGTTTGATTATGGAAATAACATTCGCCAGGTAGCAAAGGATGAAGGAGTAGAGAATGCCTTTGACTTTCCAGGATTCGTTCCGGCATATATCCGACCGTTATTTTGCGAAGGAAAAGGTCCATTCCGCTGGGCAGCATTATCTGGAGATCCGGAAGATATTCAGAAAATTGATGAAGCCTTACTTCGTGAATTTAAGGACGATGAACATCTATGTAAATGGGTGAAGATGGCACAAGAAAAAATTAGCTTTCAAGGGCTTCCAGCACGCATTTGTTGGTTAGGTTACGGTGATCGTGCACGCTTTGGGAAAATCATTAATGACATGGTGGCAACAGGTGTATTGAGTGCACCAATCGTAATCGGCCGAGATCACCTAGACGCGGGTTCGGTTGCTTCACCTAACCGGGAAACCGAAGCGATGAGGGATGGCAGTGATGCCGTTTCGGATTGGCCAATACTTAATGCAATGATTAATGCGGTAGGTGGCGCCAGTTGGGTATCTTTGCATCATGGCGGTGGTGTTGGTATGGGGTATTCGCAGCATTCAGGAATGGTGATTGTTGCAGATGGCACGAAGGACGCGGAAGTGCGCCTAGAGCGAGTTCTAACAACCGATCCTGGGATGGGCGTGGTTCGTCATGCGGATGCAGGCTATGAGCTTGCAATTCAAACAGCAAAAGAAAAAGGTATTCATATGCCTATGTTAAAAAAGGATGAAGAGGTGAAGTGAATGAGTAAAGCTGTTTTTATAAGAAATGCATCTGAGTTGGTGACATTAAGAGGCACTTCTGTTGCCCCGCTTGTAAAGGAAGCAATGTCTAATCTTGGGATCATTGAGAATGGTAGTATCTGGATAGAGGCAGGAGTGATCCAGGAGGTTGGGAATGACATCGTGCTTTTTGAAAAATATAAAGACCGTCTAGGTGAGGCAGAAGTAATTGATGCTACTGGGAAACTGGTAACACCAGGCTTAGTCGACCCGCATACACACTTGGTATTTTCGGGGAGCAGAGAAAATGAGTTCAACATGCGACTTCAGGGTGCTACCTATATGGAAATCATGAATAGCGGCGGTGGTATTTATGCAACCACTACACGTACGCAGGCTGCTAGCCATAGTGAACTTTTTGTAGAAAGCTATGAGCGGTTAAACCAATTTCTGTTACACGGTGTGACGACCGTTGAAGCAAAGAGCGGCTATGGAATGGAATGGGAAACAGAGTTAAAACAGCTTGAAGTGGCTAAACAGTTAAGTGAAAAACATGCCATTGATATTGTATCTACCTTCATGGGGGCCCATGCCGTACCAAAGGAGTATAAAGCAAACCCAGATGGATTTGTCGAGTTGCTGATTAAAGAAATGATCCCTAAAGTTGCAGAACTTGGATTAGCAGAATTTAATGATGTTTTCTGCGAGCATGGCGTGTTTACACCAGAACAATCCAAGAGAATCCTTGAAGCAGGTAAAGTCCACGGCTTAATCCCGAAAATTCATGCCGATGAAATCGAACCATATGAAGGAGCGGAACTCGCTTCTGAAGTAGGTGCAATTTCTGCAGACCATTTATTAAGGGCTTCAGAAAAAGGCATGAAGATGATGGCAGAACAAGGAGTGGTCGGTGTGTTGCTTCCAGGCACCGCATACTTCCTTATGGCTGATTCAGCAAATGCTAGAAAAATGATCGATTTAGGTGTGCCTGTGGCATTATCCACTGACTGTAATCCGGGTTCTTCACCAACTGTTTCCCTGCCATTTATCATGAACCTTGGTTGTCTGAAAATGGGGATGACACCTGCCGAGGTAATTGTTGCTGCGACGATTAATGCGGCACACGCCATTAATCGTGGGGAACAGATTGGTAGTTTAGAGGTTGGTAAAAAAGCGGATGTAACGATTTTTAACGTACCTAATTATATGAAACTTCAATACTCGTATGGAGTGAATCATACAAATACCGTTGTGAAAAATGGAAGGGTGGTTGTAAGAGGAGGTCAATTAGTTGAAGAGCTTTCTTTTTCCGAAAATTAATCCTCCTAGTTTTACTTGGTTGAGACCAGAAGAAGGGGAAGTCTTGAGGGTCCATGAATGGATTCGTCCAGTTACATCGGCAGAAGCTGAACCTGAAACGTGTAAGGTTGCAGACGTAGTGATTCTAGGTGTACCGCTTTCACGTTCATCGATAAGTGCTTCCGGTGCTTCTGAATTTCCAGATGCATTTAGGCGAGCATGGAAGGGATTTGCGACCTATAATCTTGATGAAGAGGTAGATTTATCTGAACTGGTTGCGTATGATACAGGCGATGTGCCGATGCATGTTACTGACATACTGAAATGCCATGATAATATTGTAGAAGCCTCTGCATTATTGCACCACCATTTTTCTGATGCAAAGATTTGTGCAATTGGTGGTGACCATTCAATTACAGCAATGATGGTAAAAGGGATGAAGCAGGAAAATCCTGCTGAAAAAATTGGCATATTACAATTTGATACCCATTTTGATTTACGTGATATGTCTGATAACGGGCCATCTAATGGGACTCCGATGCGGAATTTGATTGAAAGCGGTACGGTAGAAGCTACTAATATGTACAATATTGGATTGCATGGTTTCTTTAATAGCAAAGACTTAAAGAAGTATGCGGATGAAAAAGGAGTAAACTATTTTACACTTCGGGAAACAAGAAAAAAGGGAATCGAAGTAACCGTATTACACTGTTTAGAAGAGTTATCTGCAAAGGTAGACACTATTTATTTAACCGTTGATATGGATGTCCTTGATATTGCCTATGCTCCAGGGGTGCCGGCATCCACACCAGGGGGCATGACAAGCGCAGAACTGCTTGAAGCAGTCCTAATTGCTGGCCGCTATAATAAAGTAAAAGCAATGGACATCGTTTGCCTTGATCCTCTTAAAGACACATTAGCTCAGCCAACTGTCAAACTAGGAACACATATCTTTCTAACCTTTGTATCAGGCGTTATGCTTCGGAAACTTGGCGGTTCTTTGTAGAATTTCCACATTGCACTTGCTTTACCACATTTTTTCTGTTATATTTAAAAAGTATTATTTTTGTTTGTTTAGTAAGGATCGGTAAGTGATTAAAACTTTCTGTCTTGAAGATTTGAGCAAGGATAGTAACACATTGTGTGCTATGCACACTACAGGAGGAAACACAAATGGAACAAGGTAAAGTAAAATGGTTTAATGCAGAAAAAGGTTTCGGATTCATCGAAAGAGAAGCTGGAGACGACGTATTCGTACATTTCTCAGCTATCCAAAGCGAAGGTTTCAAATCTTTAGACGAAGGTCAATCAGTAACATTTGAAGTAGAACAAGGTCAACGTGGACCACAAGCTACTAACGTTCGCAAAGCATAATACTAACCACATACATTAAAAAAGACTCTCTTCTGAGGGTCTTTTTTACTTTTGAAAATAAAAAATCCGAATAATAGCCATTTGTCGAAAAGTGGCTATTATTCGGATTTTTTTTATATAAAGCAACATACTAATATAGATGATTACAAGGGTTTCCCCATTAGATTACTGAGGTGAACAGGAAAATGTCGATGTTAGAAATTGAGGGTACCAGGATATTCTATTCCGTTGCAGGAGATGGAATTCCAATTATCTTCATTCATCCGCCATTACTTACTAGTGCTAATTTCACGTATCAAATGAAAGAACTTTCGAAAAATTATAAAGTGATTATTTTTGATATTAGAGGCCATGGAAGGAGCGAATATTCTAAGCAAGCAATTACCTATTCTCTTATTGTTGATGATATTAGAAATCTGTTAGATCATCTTAGAATAGAGAAAGCCTTCATTTGCGGATATTCAACGGGTGGTTCGATTGTATGTGAATTTATGCTATCTCATTCTGATAGAGCGTTAGGAGGCATCATTATTAGCGGAATGTCAGAAGCAAGTGATGTGTATTTAAGAAAAAGAATTTCTTTAGCAAAGAATATATCTAATCCTAAATCACTATCTATTCTGGCATCAGCAATAGCGTGGGGGAATGCGGACAAGAAGGAAATATTTAAGCAGATGTTCAGTGAGGCTATAAAAGGTGACCCCAGAAATATCAAGCAGTATTATGACTATAGTTTGAATTATAATTGTACTAATCTGCTTGGAAAAATATATCTCCCAATCTTACTAGTTTATGGTACAAAAGATAAATCATTTCATCATTATGCCCAGCTGTTACACGAACGGCTGCCGAGCAATAAATTGAAATTTCTTGAAAAGGAAAGGCATCAAATACCGACAAAAGCTGCAAATAAATTAAATCAACTGATTTCCCAATTCCTTATTCAAGAATATAAAAGACTGAATTATTAGAATATATTTCTTGGGAAACCGCAAGAATAGACATTTTCTGAGTTTATCTGTCAAAACATGTTTGTGGCTTAAATAGAAAGAGCTAACCCAAATGGATTAGCTCTTTCTATAAGATTAGGCTTTCGCTTCTCCAGTAATCTCGATATCATCCTGAGTTTCCCCTTCAGAACGTGATACGTATACAGCACAGGCAGCATCACCTGTAATATTGATTGCCGTTCTACACATATCCAATAGGCGGTCCACACCTAGAACGAGAGCGATGGCTTCGACTGGTAATCCAACAGAGGTTAATACCATTGATAGCATGATTAAGCCAACACCTGGCACTCCCGCGGTACCGATACTCGCTAGCGTTGCGGTTAAGATTACCGTTAATAATTGACCTAAGCTTAAATCGATACCATATACCTGAGCTATAAATAACGTGGCAACCCCTTGCATGATAGCTGTTCCATCCATATTAATAGTAGCTCCCAAGGGTTGGACAAAGCCGCTAATACTCTTTGAAACGCCAAGATTATTTTGTGCAGCTTTCATCGAGACGGGCAAAGTAGCAGAACTGCTGGATGTACTAAAAGCTACAATAATGGCAGGTGAAAAGCCCTTTATGAATGTAAGCAGATTCATTTTACCTAAGACTGAAACAGTAGATCCATAAACGAGAACTAGCTGCAATAGTAATACAAAGAGTACGACAAACATGTATTTACCCATTGCTGTTATTGCTTCGAAACCCTGACCGCCAATGGCTGTCGCAATTAAAGCAAACGCACCATAAGGAGCTACTTTCATTATCGCAGTTACTAGATACATCAATACATCGTTTGCCTGTTCTACGATCTTTAAAATTCCTTCTGTCTTTGGTCCTAGCTTTGCTAGCCCAAAACCTATAATGATTGAAAAAGCGATAACTTGAAGCATTTCCCCGTTTACCATCGAACCAAGCGGATTTGCAGGTATAATATTTAGTAATGTCTCAATAACCGGAGGGGCTTCGGCACCTTCAAAACTAGCTCCGTCTAGTTTGAAGTCTCCTTTACCGGGTTTTACCAACGATCCCATAACGATTGCAAGGATAAGTGCCACAACTGTTGTCCCTAGAAAAAAGGTAATTGTCTTGGCTCCGATTCGGCCTAGCTTTTTCGGGTCGCTAATTCCTGCCGTTCCAAGGATTAAAGATACAATGACAATGGGTACAACTAGCATTTTAATTAGATTAACGAATAATTTCCCTAATGGAACTAAAAAGTAACTATTAACTGGTTCAAAAAAATCTGGTAGTGCTACATTCAAAATTAAACCAACCACAATACCCAAAGCCATACCAATAAATATCTTTTTTGTTAAAGACATAAAGACCCCCTTAGTTTTGGTGTGATTTTAATTTGAAAAGTAGCCAATAGTAATTGACTATTAAAGCCTATTATAAAAAGTTGGACATTATTACAAAAAGTTTTCTAGAGAAATCTCCGTAGATAGAAAAAGGGGTCGGTTAATGAAAATTATTGTAGTCTCAGATACGCATATTCCGAAGAAAAGTAAAACGCTGCCCCCGCGTCTAATAAATGAATTAACCGATGCAGATTTAATTATTCATGCTGGGGATTGGCAGTCTATTGATGTATATAACGAATTAAAATCTTATGCTCCGGTGGAAGGGGTATTTGGCAATGTTGACGGAGAGGAAATTCAAGCCATCCTCCCTGAAAAACAAATCTTTGAGGTCTGTGGCAAAAGAATTGGGATTACTCACGGTCATGGAAAGGGCAAAACGACTGAAAAAAGGGCTGTTAATCAATTTGAAGGCGAAAAGGTAGATTGTATTATTTTCGGCCATTCACATATTCCTATTAATAAATTTGTAAATGATCAATTACTATTTAATCCAGGCTCGCCAACAGACAAAAGAAGGCAAGAAAAGTATTCATTTGGTATATTAAAGATTGGAAATACAATCGAAGCAGAGCATATATTCTTTTGATTATAACTAAAGAAAAATAGAGCAGATGAGGGGAGAAATATGTGGAAAAACAAATAGTAGTTTATACAACAAACGACTGTATCGAATGCACGATGGTTAAAAAGGTATTAACAGAAGAGGGAATTATGTTCGAGGTTAGAAACATATCGACAAACACAGAATATCAATTAGAAGTAGAAAGGTATGGATTCTTGGGAGTTCCTGTAACAATATTTGGTGACCGGGTAGTGAAGGGATTTACCAATGAGTTGAAGGAAATAATAGATTTAGCAAAGGGTTTTTGATTAGAAGTATTTTTTTGGTATTATTTCCTGTGATAAATGTTGTAGACACTCTCCTATTTCTCCTGTACTTTATATAAGTATGTTTATTTTAGGAGGAAGAAATGGAAACTCAAAATTCAACAACACAGATTAAAATTCAAACGGCTGATCCATCTGCCATAGGGCTATTTGGTTTAGCAATGGTAACACTCGTAGCATCTTCACAAAAACTGGGGTTAACCGAAGGGGTTTCTTTTATCATACCGTGGGCGTTCTTTCTAGGTGGTTTAGCCCAATTGTTTGCTTGCGTTCAAGATGCCAAACATAATAATATATTTGGAACAACTGCATTTGGAGCGTTCGGACTTTTTTGGTTTGGGGTAGGGACATCATGGCTAATTCAGTTAGGTTTTTTTGGTGAAAAACTTGCTGAGAATGCCGAACCAAAGCAGCTTGGAGTCGCGTTTATTGGCTATTTAATTTTTAGCATATTCATGACAATTGGTGCAATGGAAACACATAAAGTATTATTCCTAATTTTTGTCTGTATTGATTTCTTATTCATAGGACTTGCTCTAAGTACATTTGGCATTTTCCACGACGTTACCCACTTGATCGCAGCAATAGCTGAACTAATGATCTCTTTACTGTCTTTCTACGGATCGGCAGCAATTGTATTAAATACTCATTTTGGTCAGGTTGTATTGCCAATAGGAAAGCCATTTGGAATTTTCAAGAAAAACAATCAACCACAACCTTCTAGTAAACAAAAAATAGCGTAGCAAAAAGACACTCATGATGAGTGTCTTTTTAAGTACTTACAGCAATTGTGGCGTTACCTAAACAAGTAATCTAATTCGATTACCTGATGGGTCTGCGGTGGTGTAGTGGCCGTTTTCTTCTACTACGGAGGCACCGATTTTTTCTAGGTTGGTGATGGTTTTGTTTCTTGTTTCTTCGTTTGGTAGGACGAGTGAATACCAGTTTAGTCCGATGCTGTTTTCAGGCGGTGCAGGAACACCAATTCCTGCCCAGGTGTTTAAGCCAATGTGGTGATGGTATTTGCCGGTAGAGATGAACAATGCTTGCGGGCCATAGCGTGCAACTACATCGAATCCAAGCCCCTTCACATAAAATTCTTCAATTTTGTGTAATTCAGCTACCTGTAGGTGAATATGTCCCATGACTGTACCTGGAGGAAGTCCTTCCCAAGCTTCTCCTTTACCAGCTTCAAGAATTCCTTGTGCATCAATCGGGTCTGTTGTCATTTCGACAGCGTTATTGTTCCAATTCCAAGATGAGGACGGACGGTCTGAATATATTTCAATTCCATTTCCATCCGGATCATTAAGATATAGCGCTTCACTTACAAGATGGTCACCTGCACCAATACGAACATTGTTTTTAATAAAATGCTGTAGGACTCTTCCTAGATCGGATCGTTCCGGTAGTAAAAGGGCAAAGTGGTATAGTCCTGTGGATTGTTGTGGCTTTGCTATTACATTTTCTGGTTGTTCAATGGAGTGTGCGTTCTAAAATTTGAAACCCGATGACTTCCTGATAAAAGGCAAGAGATCGTTCAATATCTGCAATCTTCAGGCTTACTTCTGCTACAAATGTATTTGGATAAGAGTGATAACTCATATTTATTACCTCCAAGTAGTGGTTAAATGATTTTTCCGTTTGTAAGTTAGTTACTTTATGTAAGTAATTATATTTTTAATACTATGGTATGTCAAGTAATTAAATTATAAAAAATTATTTGCTTCCTAGTTATAACTGGATATAATAGTAATGGGAGTGATTAATTTGAATAAGTCTCTTATTTGCCCTAGATTTGATAAAGCAATGAAAATTCTCAGTCAGCGTTGGTCTGGATTAGTCATCTATCAACTACTTAATGGCCCGCAAAGGTTCTGTACCATAGAGTCGTCGATTGGTATAAGTGGGAGAGTCCTTTCAGAAAGGTTAAAGGATTTGGAGTGTCAAGGAATTGTGAAACGTGAGGTCTTTCCGGAAACTCCAGTCCGTATTGAATATTCTTTGACAGAAAAAGGATTATCATTACAGCCAATTATGAAAGAAATAGAAAAATGGTCACAAAGTTGGCTGGAACCAGATGGTGATGAGTAATCAATGGGCAGAAAACAAATATACTTTTCAAAAAAAGCAAACAGGGGTGGGCGACTACCTTACATGTTTGCTTTTTTTACTTCATATAATGCGTTATTAGCCTATTTTATAAGTGTTGGGATGTATGTTTACGTTATCCTAAGTTACAATTTTTAAGTAATTATCATGAAAGTAGAGTATAATTCTATTTTGAAATTATATTTTTTATAGGGGTTTTTTTATGAATCAGACGTTTACTTTAAGGGAAAAGACAAAGCAAATTTTTGTTTTGCTGATTCCGATCCTCATTACGCAGCTTGGAATGTTTTCAATGGTTTTTTTCAATACGATTATGTCGGGTAAATACAATTCTTCTGATCTTGCAGGGGTTGCGATTGGTTCCTCCATTTGGAGTCCGATTTTCACTGGAATAAGTGGAATTCTACTTGCCATATCTCCTATTGCGGCACAACGATTTGGAGAGAAAAAAAGCGGGGAAGTAGCATCGGTTGTTAGGCATGGGATTTATCTTTCTTTTATGATTGCTATTTTGGTGATCGTCCTTGGAATATTCTTTCTAAATCCTCTATTGGATAGAATGAATTTGCCTGAGAGTGTGCAAAACACAGCTTTTGATTATTTGGTTGGCTTAAGTTTTGGGATTTTACCATTATTTATTTTTAACGTTCTTCGCTCCTTTATCTATGCTTTAGGGAAAACGCGGATTGTGATGGTGATCTTGCTAGTATCTTTGCCGTTTAATTTCTTTTTGAATTATGTACTAATTTTTGGTCACTGGGGGTTTCCTGAATTAGGTGGTGCAGGTGCAGGGTATGCCACTTCGATTACCTATTGGCTAATTGCGGCAATGACCGTGTTTCTGATTGTGAAGCGTGACCCATTTTCTTCGTTCTCTATTTTTGCAAATATGACGGATTTCTCGCTTGAAAAGTGTATGGAAATCCTTAAAATTGGTGTTCCAATGGGACTGTCCACATTTTTTGAAACAAGTATGTTTGCGGTTGTAACGATACTATTAAGCAAGTTTAATATCACAACGATTGCTGCTTACCAATCGGCATTAAACATTGTTTCTTTTCTTTATATGATCCCGATTAGTATTTCGATGGCACAAACGGTGTTAGTTGGATATGAAGTTGGGTCCAAAAGGTACAAAGATGCTAAAGCCTACAGCTGGCTAGGAATCTATCTAGCTATCGTGATAGCACTCATTACGGGGTTATTAGTCGTTCTCTTCCGTTATCAGGTGGCAGGTTTTTATTCAAATGAAGCAGCAGTTATCAACCTAACAGCTAACTTCCTCATCTTTGCATTGTTTTTTCAAATTTCAGATGCGGTACAAGTGACGGCGCAGGCAGCATTACGTGGCTATAAAGATGTTAATCTTGCATTTGTCATGACCTTGATAGCCTATTGGATGATTTGTCTGCCAGTGGGATATCTTTTAGCCCATTATACAAGCCTTGGTGCAAGAGGCTATTGGATTGGCTTAACCGTCGGATTACTCGCGGCAGGCATCGCCCTATCCACAAGACTACTCTACATCCAAAAACGTAAATTCATTCAACTGGAAAACTAACAACGCAAAACAACGCAAAACAACGCAAAACAACGCAAAACAAAAAACAACGGTGACAGGCACCGCTCGTGGACAGTGTCCACCTGGAGCGGACACTGTCGCTGTTTTTTTGTGTTTATGGGAAGTATATTTCTAGTTTGTCGGTTTGGTTTCGTAGGGTGTAGTAGTTCTGGAAGTCTGTGTTTATGAAGTTTGTCGGGTATTCTTTAAGGTTTATGCTTTGGGTGGTGCCGTCATTTTTGAAGAAGGTTAGACTGTCTATTGTTTGTTTGATGCTGTGAAAGAAAAAGCCATCACGCTGAATCAGTAATTCTTCATCCTGATAGTAGTTTAGGATAACTTGTCTGTTTTGGTAGATTTCCAAAACCTGTAAACCATCTATTTGCTTTTCCAAAATATTCACCTCTACTCTATTTTAGAATGTTTGTTAGGTACATAGGGTGATTGGAATCACATAACGTAATTATTACTTTTTTTTAAACGGAATGAATTATTGTTAGTTTTTGATCAAACAAATAGCGCATTTGTTTATCAATGATATGTTGACAGAAATTGTGTGGGATATTAATATAATGGTACAGCAAACTTTTCGGTGATATATTTGTCATTATACAAACGTTGAATGGATGTGTTTATAAATGGAGATTTCCGAACTATTTTGGAATGCCTCAATCGATGAATTAAAGCAGGGATATATTCATGATGAGGATTCCTATATTTGCTTGTTATGTGGTGAAAAGATAGAAAAAGGGATTATTTATCCGCATGAGAAGGCATTTTATGAAGCTGAAAGGTATATGCGTATTCATATTGAACATACACACCAATCTGTTTTTGATTATTTGATTAACTTGAACAAGAAACTTACAGGTCTGACGGATCACCAAAACAATCTACTCCGTCTTTTTTATCAAGGAAAAAGTGATAATGAGGTACAAAAGGAAATGGGGATTGGAAGTTCATCAACGATTAGGCATCACCGTTTTGCTTTAAAAGAAAAAGAACGCCAAGCAAAAACCTTTTTGGTGATGATGGAACTGTTGAAAGAAAGGGATAAACAGGCTCCAGCGATCGTACAGCCACATAAAACGGCCAAAATGGTTGATGATCGGTACAATATTACCGAAAAAGAACAAGCTGACATAATTAAGAAGTTTCTTCCCGAAGGTCTAGCAGGGCGGTTGAAGACATTCCCCTCAAAAGAAAAACAAAAACTGGTGATCCTTCGTGAAATTGTAAAGAAGTTTCAGGGGGAACGTTCTTATAATGAAAAGGAATTAAATCTAATTCTTAAAGGTATTTATGATGATTTTGTAACGCTGAGAAGATATTTAATTGAATATGGATTTCTAGATAGAAAAGCTGACGGTAGCGAATACTGGTTGAAAAAATAATCTAGTTAGCAGGTGAATGGAAATGGATCGTAAAAAGGAATTAAAGCAACTTTATAAAGAAACAACCATCGAGGCAGGTATATTTCAAATAAAAAATATTGAAAATGGCAAGATATTCATCGGAAGCACGAGAAATTTTAAAACACTAAATGGGCTCAAATTTAGTCTGGATAATGGTGTTTATATTAATAAAGAGCTTCAAAAGGAATGGGAAAAGTTTGGAAGGGACAGCTTCAGTATTGACGTTTTAGAAACACTGAAGAAGAAAGATGACCCTTACTTCAACGAAAAAGAAGCATTGTCAAAATTAGAAGATAAATGGTTAGAACAGCTTCAACCATATAATGAACAGGGATATAATATCCCAAAAATTAGTCAGTGAAAAAACGGGTAACCTAAAAGGGTTATCCTTTTTTTACATATTGTTCCAATAAAGTAGTTGTGGATTTTAAATATTTAAAATAAAATGGAAATATTCCGTTCCAATTAACAATCTAATTTGAGATACGAACCGTCTTATCTATTGGCTCTGTAAAAGGATACTGTTGATTTTTGAACCTGTTGATTGGAGCGAAAGGTGCTTGACTCCTGCGGGATACACGAGCTGAGTGAGACCCCGCAGGTCGGAACGACCGAGGAGGCTCACGGGTGAGCCCGCGGAAAGCATAGCACCTGGAGCGCAAATCAACAGCCAAGTTTAACAGAGCTTATCTATTAAAAAGGAGAGTGTACCTTGGTTAATACAAAATTAATTTTAATAGAAGGTTTACCTGGGTCAGGAAAATCAACCACTGCACAGCTAACGAATGATTTTCTGAAAGAAATGGAAATTGACACCCAGTTATTTCTAGA
>JAQSXG010000131.1 GCA_029256785.1 Neobacillus sp. | reverse complement strand
CGTGGAAATTTTATATACATAAGCAAAGACATCATGTATTTGCTATGTATCAATGAACACATCACAGTACAAAAAATAGAAGCGATGAGAAATTTCTCATCGCTTTTAATTTTTTAAAATTAGAGCCATGATGCTCCAATGATAATTAATAGTATGAAAAGGACCACAATTAATGCAAATCCTCCACCGTAGAAACCGGTTGAACCTGACATACTTTTCTCCCCTTCCCTTAATGGTAATACAAAATTGCTTCACATTTTGGTTTTAATTTATATTAAAACCATGATGCTCCAACAATTATCAAAAGAATGAAAAGGACTACAATCAACGCAAAACCTGCACCGTATCCTCCGTGTCCACCACTCATCTTAAAACCTCCTTTGTTGTATGCTACGGTATTATATTCAAGCTGTGTTCATTTCGACTAGGCAGATTCCCTATTTCTTAGGAAAAAGTCCGTTCATTATTTCTCATGTTTTAAAGATCAAGGACCAATTTGCGAAGTGAAAATCACGACAGGTTGAATACTCTTTTTCTTACACCTTATCCTATGTATTAAATTTGAATGAGGGATAGGTTATATGCCCATTTTCTTCTAAATAACACATTTATCTTTTTGCGGTCGTTCCTATTTATGGTATAGTATACTTTGTGGACAAACGCCCACAAGAATTTACTGTTTAGGAGAGGTTCACATGAAAAAATGGATGTTAGCCCTTACATTAGCCGGTGGGGTTCTTGCGTTAAGCGCATGTAATCAAGACGGTTCTGATACGGTGGCAAAAAGCAAGGCTGGGAATGTTACAGAGCAAGAGCTTTATGAAGCAATGAAGGACAAGGTTGGAGCACAAGCATTACAACAGCTTGTTTATGAAAAAGTTCTGTCCGAAAAATACGAGGTAACTGATAAAGAATTAGATGCAAAGGTTGCTGAATTAAAAGAACAGCTTGGTGAAAACTTTGAAGCTGCATTATTACAATACGGATACAAGGATGAAGCAGACTTCAAAGAAACAATGAAACTCGGTATGCTTCAAGAAAAAGCTGGGTTGGAAAGTATCACTGACAAAGAATTAGAGGAAGCCTATGAAAACTACAAACCAGATATCAAGGCTCGTCATATTCTTGTTGCAGATCAAAAAATTGCATTAGAAGTTAAGCAAAAGCTTGATGAAGGTGCAAAATTCGAGGATGTCAGCAACACTTATTCTACAGATGAAGCTGCGAAAGCACAGGGTGGCGACCTAGGATTTTTTGGAACAACCGCTCAAATGGATCCTGAGTTTTTAAAGGCTGCATTTGCTCTAAAAGTAAATGAGATTAGTGCACCAGTGAAAAGTCAATTTGGTTACCATATCATTCAAGTAACAGAGCAAAAAGAAAAAGAATCATATGAAAAAATGAAAGATCAGTTGAAAACACAGTTATTAACAAATGAAAAGATTAATGAAGTAATGCAGAAGGAACTAAAAGAAGCTAACGTAAAAATCAGTGACAAGGATCTGAAAAACGCCCTTGATCCTCAGACTACTGCTGCTCACCAAGAATAATAAGGAGAGACTCGTAAAATTACGAGTCCCTCCTTTTTTATTATTCTGCTGTCACCCGTTCGCCTTCACGTCTTTCCTTTTCGCTCTCAAGGCGGGTTAAGTATATTTCCCCTTCTTTTTCAATGCTCTCCATCTCTAACATACGTTCTTCTCTTCCTGTTTTAATTGCCATTAGCGCACTAATAACAATACCAACCACAACTGCATAGACCCAAATAGGAATAATCATTTTTAATAACTCCCCTCTTTAGTGGTTGTCCACTTTTACTATTACTAATAACATATTCAAGAGAATAAAAAATATTCTTTAAAGTTTAGTCAGCGTTAGATTGCATGATTCTTCATTGATAGAGTAGACGACCCTGATTCACCCATTAACCAATTATTCCTTAATGGTGATTTTCCGATTTTTAAACGAACCAGAATGTTCCAAAGTGATATGCACTTCAATTGACTTTAGGCTATCTTCTCGAAGCAGGGTATCTTGATCTTTAAGCTTTTTCCAGTCTGAATGATACTTTCTATAAAGTTGATGCTCAAAGTTTAAAAAATCGATATCATTTTCTATACCAAATTTATATAATTGTCTCACTTCAGAAATAATTCCCTCTTTTACGAACTCTTCCATGGCTTCCACATTAATTGTGTTGTTCTTCATGCGATTACTTACAATCCCGTTGGCAATGTAGAGGATTGTGAAGTGAAAGTTTTTATTTTGTTTTTCGGGGTGGATTTTGACCATTTGGTCCTCAAGCACTGTAAGAAATTCAGGTTTTTTTTCATTTGGTAGTAAGATGGAAGTACGTAAAGCTTCGGGAGTTAGCCAACGCATCCCCTTTATTTTCTCATACGGAAAATAGCCTTTGTACTTATGGTTATTTAGAAAAAACGCTCCATTAATTTCTAGTTTCGCCTCGGGCTTTTTATTTTTTTTCCACTGAGTGTGTTCAACCGTAAGCGAAGGGATATAAGTGGTGCGACCAGGTTCAAAAAACTCACGTGCAAATTGATTTAACTTAACAGGCTTGATGGTTGAGCTTTGCTCATATGAACTTTCCGGACTATGAAGAATTGTATTTAATGAGCTTTGACTAAAAAATCCAGTTGTTGATAGAATATCGATTATTGAATCTTTTGTCCCAAAAATCCATGGAGTAGGCCGGAACTCATAATAACGAGTCAAACCATCAAAGACACTACCCAGTCCCTTTTTTAGTACATTTTCGCTCAAAACAATTGCAGTTACATTTGCCCACAGAAACCGCTCTTGTGCAGTGTGATAAGCTTTAAAAAATCCATCAATAAACGTTTTCCCTTTCGTCTCTGAAACATAAACCTCAGGTGACGCTTTTTTACCGCCTTCACTTTTAGCAACAGCGCTTAATCCTATCATTTGAATATAAACATAATATTCCCCATCTCGATAGTCGACACCAATACACGTTGCAAAGTTTTGGTTTTCGATTTCAACGATGTCACTCTCACATGCTGTAACAAAGAGGAGACAAAAAACAATAATGGTAGAACAAGCCATAATTGATTTTCTCTTCATGCTATTTTCTCCGCTTCTGAATGAATGAGATTCCGAATTTTTTTCGGGTAAATGGGTTCACAAACAATGCTGCTAAATATTCTTTGAATTTTAACGATGCGATGGGTTCGAGATATGCTACGGTAAATGACTCCAATTTTGAGAGATAAATAAGAATGCTAAAGCATCCAATAACTAGCCCATATACTCCTAAAAAAATGGATAGTAATAAGTTATAAAAACGGAGGATACTTACGGTTCCAATCAATGATTGGTTTACTAACGTATAGCTTGCCACCGCTGTTAATGCAATAATGACAATCATCGTTGGGGAAGCGAGCCCTGCTCGAATCGCTGCATCGCCGATGATAATACCTCCGACAATGGAAATCGTTTGTCCAAGAATCGTCGGCATTCGAACTCCTGCTTCTCTTAGCAACTCAAACAGCCCAAGTATAAAAATCGCTTCAAGTCCGATTGGTAACGGCAACCCTTCACGAGAGACAACGACAGTGGCCAATAGGGCAAACGGTAGTTGGTCAATATTAACAGAAGACAATGAAACCCAAAAACCCGGAAGAAAAATTGCCGACACTAAGCCGATAAGACGAATGCACCTTCCAAACATAACAAGATAGTAAGGGAAATGAACATCCTCAGGCGATTTAATCAATTCAAAAATATTAATTGGTCCAATTAATACAGAAGGCGACCCATTTACAATTAAAATAAATCTTCCGCGCAACATACTTTCAATAACAAAATCTGGACGTGTAACATAATCGAATAATGGAAACAACGAGAATGAGCGATCTGACAACCATTGCTCTAATTGTCCACTGCTAACAACACTTTCACCATTAAAATCCATAAGACGCTTTCTGATTTCATTAATAATGTCTGGATTGGCTTTGTCATTTATATAAAGTAGCGAAACTTCTGTTTTACTCAGCGAACCTAATGTAAAGGATTCGCAATATAACTGTTCTGACTTCATTCGTTTGCGTATTAAAGAGATGTTTATATTCATCTCCTCGGTAAAGCTATCCTTTGGTCCCTTAATCGAAACCTCTGTATTCGATTCTTGCGGATTTCGCGCGGGCACCTTGCTAATATCAAACACATGAAAAAACGGAGTCCCTTCCCGAAAAACAATCAACGAACCTGAAAATAAAAGACTTACTATTTCATTCATTTTTTTTATATGTTGGACTGGTGGGAGCACTTCTGAATGACTTCGTGGTTCTTCTTGACTGATGCTCTCAAGAATACGGTTAAAATACTCATTTAACTGGGTTGAATCTACCATCCCTTTGCAATAAAAAGCTTGTAACGTTTCGTCCTTTTCAATTGGAAGAAACTTTATATCGGCATAAGGAAGAAATAAACTTTTCACCTCATCGCAAGTCAACGTTCCTATTGCTAAATAATGATTTAATTGTTTCATGTTCATATGTGCTGGATTCCTTTCTTTATTGGCAAGTAGCCAATAATCAATAATGCCAGCGAAATTAACACCGAACATATAAGAGCAGCCGGATAGAAGTATTTTCCGATTATTGTTTGCATCCATATATCACTTAACGGAATTAACGGAAATAATCCTAAAAGCAGTGAAGAAACAGCAAACACATGCTTTTTTTTAGAAGTGGATGAATAGCCTTTAACCATATCCGCAAGCAGGTAGAGCCCTAATGAAACCCGGATGATCTCACCACTTAATAATTGAAATACTGCCAAAAAGTCAACATGGGATAAATATTCACCCAAGGTGATTAGTCGCCATTGTTCAAAAGCCGGGAAACGCATTCCGGATGAAACGGCTGGTCCAAATGAAGACAAGGATCCCATGGTTGGTCCAAGAATTAGTCCGACTAAAATGGTTATGAGAACGAAGATGTTGAATAAGGTAAATGATTTTTTTAAATGGTGCTGTAAAAGTAAAAGCACCAGTAAATCCGCACTTCCCCCAAGAATGATAATGGTTCCTTTTACTACGGGGTGATAGCCATCAACAAGAATAGGAAAAAGATACGAATAATCTTTATCGCTAGTAGTCAACAATGCTACAAATATCCCAAGCATCCAAACAAACGGCAATAAAACAGCTGAAACATAGACAATCGATTTTAAACCACTACAAGCTGACCAAGCACTAAGCAGCAGGAAAGGCAGCATCACAACAAAGGATGACGTTCTCGGTAGAAAATAAATATTAATGGATTGAATTAAATCATAAAAAGAAATTGCACTGATTGCAAAAATATACGCAGCAATAACGCTGATGAAAAAGTGAGAAATCACTCCCCCCGCACGCATTTTTATCCATTCATAAAGACGTAGCCGCTCTTGATTTTTTTTCATAATCAAATAAAGGATAAATCCCCAAAACATTAAGAAAGCATAAGAAACCAAAACACATACCCATGCATCCCGTTTCCCTGCTGCAAGTAAATGAGGCATGATGAGCACATGATTGGAGATTCCAATAAAAAGGATGAGAACAAATAATAATTGAGTCCGAGAAAAATGCATGTCAACACCACCTAATATATTTCCACTGATGTTAGGTTTTGTTTATGCTTCCAATTTATGCATAACAGGATATAGTGAGAATACTACAAAAAAAGGTGTTCCAAAAAGTTATACTTTTGGGACACCCTCATTTGTGCGATTTATTTTATTAAACCTTGATCGGCTACTTATTTATGAAATACTGGTTTATAAAATGAGCGATTGTCTAGGGCGAAGACTCGTTCTGTGAATTCACCTGGTTTCACTCTTTCTAATGCCCGATCAAGCATGTTCATTTTTGCATCGAGATTATCAATATAATGGAGTATTTCTGCTTCTTTGATTAATGGCGGTTTCGGACTTCCCCATTCTGCTTTCCCATGGTGACTCAGGACAAGATGCTTTAAGATTAGAACTTCTTCACTGGTAATCCCAAGCTCATCCGCAGCTTTACCGATTTCATTCACCATTATCGTTATATGTCCAAGTAGGTTTCCTTCAACCGTATAAACCGTTGAAATGGGACCAGATAGTTCTATCACTTTCCCCATATCATGCAAAATAACACCTGCATACAACAAATCTTTATCTAGACTTGGGTAGAGCGCTGCAATGGACTTGGCAAGATCAAGCATACTAACCACATGATAGCCAAGGCCAGAAACAAACTCATGATGATTTTTCGTTGCCGCCGGATATTCTAAAAAAGCCTGCTGATGTTTCTTTAGTAGGTGCCTTGTTATCCTTTGGATATTTGGATTTTTCATATCAAAAATATATTGTGTGAGTTTGCTCATCATTTCATCTTGACTTAATGGTGCTGTCTCAAGAAAATCATCTATTTTTACGTTATCCCCTGGACCGGTTCTTTTAATCTGCCGAATTTTCAATTGGGATTTGCCACGATAATTCTGAAGATCACCTAGTACTTTTACAATACTTTGCGGTGCATAATTTTTTTCATCTTCTTCATTCGCATCCCAGAGCTTTGCTTCGATTTCTCCACTTTTATCTTGGAGAATGAGTGTCAAAAACGGTTTCCCATTACTCGCCGTACCTTTTGTAGCGTTTTTAATAAGTAAATACAGGTCTACCTGTCCACCTATTTCATACTCAAGAATTCCTTTACTCATCTCTTTTGTCGCTCCTTCCCACTAGCCATAGTATAGCATACCGTAATTATCTCTATGAAAATACCTCGACAGCCCCATTTTTCAGATAAAGGATATTTTCTTGTTCAAAATGATGAAGTAAATGTTCATGGCAAGTAAAGAATAATAGTTGATTTTTATCAAGTGTATTCAATAACTTCATCACTTTTTGCGTTCGATTTGCATCAAAATTAACAAAGCTGTCATCGATAATAATTGGAAAATGATATTTTTCATAGATAGTTGTTGCGAGTGACAGCCTAATTGCTACGTATACTTGTTCGGCGGTAGCCTGACTTAACTCATTTGCTTCAAAAAATGTATGGTCTTTTCTTTCTATCAAAAATCCAGTTCCTGTCTTTTGTAGATGAATCCGAGCATAATTTCCATCTGTTAGGAAAGCTAGGTACTCTTCAGCTTTGGCTAGCATCCTCGGTAAGTAGACATTTTTATACTTTTCAATGGTTAGTGTCAGTATTTCTTGGGCCAAACAATAGGTCGACCATTCTTTTGCTGCCTCTTCAAGTTCAAATTTCTTTTGCTTATACTGATGCAGCAATTCAGAATACAAACCGCCTTCTTCAATTACTTGTATTTCATATTTAATGGATGCCTGTTTTTCTTGAAGTGAAACCATATGCTCTGTTAACTTTTGAGTTTTCTCATTTGTCATAGTTATTACTTCATCAAAATTATGAAAGTCTAGGTAACTCTCCCATTCAGACTCTTTCAAGAATGTGTATTGCAGTTGCTTCTCTAGATCTACTAATCTTTCTAACAGTTTCGTTCTCTTTTCAAACTTGGTTCCTATATTATAGAATTCCTCTTCACTTTTAACGTCTGCTTCATTAAAAAGCTTAAGACGTTCCACATCTAAATGTGCTAACTCTTGCTTCACTTGCTGCAAATCAGCTGTAAAATCATCAAGTTTGGCTTGCCTTTCTTGTGCTTTTATCACCTTTTCATGTTCTTCCTTAAGCATAGACCGCAATAAGTATGCGGTTTTCTGTGGATGAATGCTCTCTTCACCCAAATACTTTGATGCAAACCCGCTTAGTTTGGAGGTGATTTTGTTTTGCTCGATTATGATATTGTCCATTCTTTCCTGTAATAACCACTTATCCCTAACAACCGTTTTATACTGTTCAATAAGTTGAAAGGCTTCAAGAAGAAAGGAATTGGCTATATATTCAGGAATGTTTAGTTCCTCGCTTAGCTTTGCTTTATTCCTCTTATTTTCTGTTTCAGCTGCTTCCCATTCCTCTAATTTTAGAATTACTTTCTCGAATTGATTCTGCTGCTGTTCGCACTTTATTGTTACTACCTTCAGGTGTTCTCTCCAACGATTATCAGTAGTTAACTTTTCTTCAAGATAGGGAATATTGCTTTTTTTATATACTTCTAGTTTCTCTGTTATTTTTCTTTCCTTTTCCATTAACTGATTGAGCAGTTGATTCGTGTTTGATGTACTGGGTTTTCGATCATTTTTACTTAAAAAAACACCAATGACTAAACATCCCAACACACCAATCAACAGTAATACCCATTGTTTTGTAAAAATACCATACAAAGATAGAACAATCATAATCAGTTCAATCGTATAAAATTGAATTCGTCTTTGCTTTTGCAGTTTCTCAATTGTGTCTTTATCCTGTTGTTTCGAGTGACGATAAAACTCTATTTTATCTTGAACTGTCTGTAATTCTGATTCTAAGACCTTTTTGTCACTATCCGCATTTACCAAGGATTCTAGCTGTGCTCTTTCCTGAACCGTAAGCAACTTGCTTTGTGCAGAACGAACCTGATCTTCCAAATCAATCAATAAGGTTTTTTCTTCACGGAATTGTTGATCTAGCTCTTGTTTCATTTCCAAAAGCTTTTGACTAGTTCGTGAAACAGACTCTACTTGGTTTTTCATGTAGATATTCGTATTAACTTTTACTATCTCTTCTTCTTTTAGAGGTATGTGTAGTTTCTCTTTTATTATGGTGATTTTACCGATTAACTCTTCTAGCTTTATTTCACATTGCTGTTTCTCTAACCTCATCTGCTCATAAAGGGGGACCTGATCTAATAGAGCAAGAATTGCTGACTCCTCTTCAAGAATCTGCTTGTTGGGCTCAATCAAGTTTTTTTCTTTATTCAGCGATTCAATTCTATCAACTAAACTTGCAATCTGAGCGTTATATGGAAGGAGCAGCTGATTGACTTTTTCTAATCGCTCAATCCCTCTAATCGGGAACGAGAAATCCTCCATTTGATGGATTTCAGACTTTATCCATTTTTGTTCGATTACAAGCGATTGAATCTTTTTCCACTCCTTAAGCTTTTCAATATTTTGTTGAAGCTCGTGTAGTGAGGTAGTAATAGCCTCCATTTCCTGCTGAATTTCATCTCTCTCGGCTATGAGCGTCATGTACTGCTGGTTTTTTGCTTGTGCCTTTTTTAACTCTCCACTGATATTGTGGATTTCTACTAGTTTTTCATTTAAAGCAGGTTTTTTTCCGCTAGGTTTGAAACGAGTCTCTAATTCGTATTGGAGCACTGACTCAGTTTTTGACAGTCGTTCTGTACCCAATGTACCGGTTGAGAATAAAAATTTCCCGAGCTCCTCACCCTTCATTTGTTGAATATTCTGAAGCCCATGTAAATTAAAAGAAAAGATTGCTTGGAATAATCCCTTATCGATATTTGATAGCAACTGTTTGAGTAGTTCCTCACCACCAGTCGTTCCATCCTCCATTATTACCGTAACATCACCGGCGGCTTTCCCTTTTATTCGTTCGATGACAACAGATCCAAACTCCTCATGATAGATTCTAAGCTTCCCACCATACTTAGTATCGTGTTTTGGTTCGTATCGTAGTTCGGAGGATTGCTGTTTCGTTGGAAAACCGAATAGGATTCCATGAATAAATGCCATAATTGTTGATTTCCCAGCCTCATTTTCTCCGTAAAAAACCTGGTATTCCTTCAAGTTTGTCAACGTTAGATTAGTTAGTTGACCATACCCGTATATGTCCAATTCAAGTAATTTCAAACGACTATCATCTCCTTCCTACTCTTGATATAGTAAGCTTACTAATAGTTTCTCCGCATTTGCTAGCACTTCTTTTTGCTCTTGCTCAGTAAGTTCCGATAAATATTTTCTTCCTAATTGGTGCTTGTATAAAGGAGTAAGTGCTGTTCCAACATGGTTAAATTGATCAAATGTTTCAAAAAGCTCAGAATAGAAGGTCGCTTCATTACTTAATTGCTCCCTATCAAATGGCAGACTTTCCGTTACTAATAAATCCACAATCCAAACAAATGATTCTTCTTCTAATTCATTGTCCAATAGCAATTCTAGAAGGTTGTCCTCCAAACTACCTTTCTCTCG
>JAQSXG010000130.1 GCA_029256785.1 Neobacillus sp. | reverse complement strand
TTGGGTTAATTAATTTAATTCCAGCATAAAAAACGGAGGTACAGTAAGTACCTCTATTATTTTAGTTAAAAAACAACATTAAAGTTTAACATAGCTAAAATAAAAAAGAAAAATCGAGCGATTTAAAGAGATGCTCGATTTTTCTTTTTTCCTTTTTTCCCTTCAATGACAGTTAAGTGAATAGAAGAATTTCTTTTCGTCTTTTTGTTTTTCTTTATGGATGTTAGTGATCCAAATGAAGAAACCTTCGCTTGCGGTTCGCCACTTTTGCTTTGTAGACGTTTTTTTGACTTTTTAGCGGCTTTAATAAATGCCTGCTGCTCTCTTTTCTGAGGATTTGACTTGCGTATTTGTAGAAAAATGAAGTAAATGGCTAAGCCAACTAACGCAATAACTGCTATTGACTGAAGAAAGGCCATCGGGTCCGCAGTGAATTTAGCAACAAGGCCAATTATTGCAAGAATAACAAGACTACCGACCAAAAGAACAGAAATCCGATTTTTCAAGAAAAGCCACCTCCCTAAGAGCATCATAAGCATTTTTTTAACCTTTTAAACACATTAAAATAAATATTAATCTAATTTTTCAGTAAGCTTTTTATATAAATATATATTATTTTTGTTATTTTGACTTAATGTTTAAAACAACCTATTTAAAATGAAAGAGTAAAGGAAAATTATTATGTACTTACTTTTATTCTACTTCAATTTATAAAAAACCTCTAGGATGACATAATAATTTCCAAAGATAAATTTATTCTGTGCAAGACTTTAGAATCAAAGGGCATAATATGTGGGAATCTCAAGATTGCTTGTAAAAAAATTAAATCTTAAAGTGAGGTAACAGACATGGCACAAGAAATAAAAAAGAAAGACTATCCGAAGCCAATGTCATTTGTGACGATGGTTTTTTGGACAGGACTATTTGGAGGGTTATTCTGGGGACTAATAGGCTTAATGGCTTACTATTTCAATTTCACCGAAATTCGTCTCAATATAATCCTTGAACCATGGGCTCTTGGACATTGGAAAAATGAATGGCTTGGAACGGTAATCTCACTTATTATTTTAGGTTTTTTTTCCGTTGGTGCAGCATTTGCTTATTACTTGGCATTAAGGAAGATCAAGGGGATATGGATGGGAATGGGATACGGTATTATTTTATTCTTACTTGTGTTCTTTGTGTTAAATCCGCTCTTCCCAAGCATGAAACCATTCTTTGATTTAAAGCTTGATACAATTATTACATCTGTCTGTTTGTATTTGATTTATGGCGTATTCATTGGATATTCAATAAACTACGAATTTCAGAATAATAAAATGGAAGCAAATGAGACAGCATCTTAGACGCTATATTGGTCGTAAGGGGATAATCTGTGTTAAAATATTTTTAGCATGAAGCAGTAGTAGCAGGCAGTATTTTACCATATGGATGGATGTAGGAGAGTGGAAACTGATGGAAAAGATAGAAAAATTAAGATCAAGTTTTTCAGAACATGAAATTGACGGATTACTCATAACAAGTCCGTATAATCGTCGCTATATGACAAATTTTACAGGTTCTGCAGGAGTCGTATTGATAAGTGCTGAAAAAGCACAATTTATTACAGATTTCCGTTATATCGAACAAGCATCTAAGCAATGTCAGGGATTTGAAATTGTTAAGTTTTCAGGAACCATCCCTGAAGAGGTTGCTAGACAGGCCAAAAAATTAGGTATACAAAATCTTGGTTTTGAAGAAGATTATTTAACGTTTTCTACATATAACACCTATAAAACCGAGTTTGAGGGAAAATTGGTCCCAATTTCAGGATTAATTGAAAAATTACGCTTGATTAAGACCGATGCAGAGATTAAGATATTAAAGGTGGCAGCAGACATTGCTGATGCTGCATTTAAACATATCCTAGATTTTATTCGTCCAGGAAAAACAGAACTTGAAGTTTCGAATGAACTAGAATTCTTTATGAGACGCGCGGGTGCGACTGCCTCTTCTTTTGACACCATTGTTGCTTCAGGTTATCGCTCTGCATTGCCGCATGGTGTTGCCAGTGATAAGGTCATTGAAACCGGAGATTTTGTAACCCTTGATTACGGTGCCTACTATAATGGATATGTTTCTGATATCACACGGACAGTTGCTGTGGGCAACCCGGATGCCAAGCTGAAAGAAATATATGATATCGTTCTTGAAGCCCAGCTAAAAGGGATGGCTGGAATTAAACCAGGTATAACTGGAAAAGAAGCAGATGCATTAACCAGAGATTACATAACAGAAAAGGGTTATGGGGAGTATTTTGGACACTCGACTGGACATGGGATTGGTCTTGAGGTCCACGAAGGTCCCGGTCTTTCAATGAGGTCAGATATTACTCTAGAATCCGGTATGGTTGTTACATGTGAACCTGGAATTTATATCGAAGGACTCGGTGGTGTTAGAATAGAAGATGACCTCCTGTTAACCAAGGACCATAACGAATCTCTCACTCATTCTACAAAAGAATTAATTATATTGTAAGGAAATTAGGAGGATTAAATATGATATCTGTTAACGATTTTAAAACAGGATTAACAATAGAAGTAGATGGAGGCCTTTGGCGTGTACTTGATTTCCAACACGTAAAACCAGGTAAGGGTGCTGCATTTGTACGTTCAAAACTCCGCAATCTTCGAAATGGAGCGATTCAAGAAAAAACATTTCGTGCTGGAGAAAAAGTTGAAAAGGCACAAATTGACAATCGGAAAATGCAATATCTATATGCAAATGGTGACCAACATGTATTTATGGATATGGAATCATATGAACAAGTTGAACTTCCAGAAAATAGCATTGAATATGAATTGAAGTTCTTAAAGGAAAACATGGAAGTACACATTATGATGTTTAATTATGAAACACTGGGTGTTGAACTGCCAAACTCAGTTATTCTAGAAGTGACTGAGACTGAACCTGGAATTAAAGGAGATACTTCATCAGGTGGAACGAAGTCAGCAACATTAGAAACCGGCCTATCTGTACAAGTACCGTTCTTTATTAATCAAGGGGATAAATTAATTATCAATACAACAGACTCATCTTACGTTTCACGTGCATAATTAATAAAGCCTTAGTCCATCTAATTTTGGGCTAAGGCTTTTCTTATACTAATTTCTACTTTCATAATCGTGAAAACTTCACTAAATAGTAAGAATTTGATGGATATAGCTAGTGATTAATTTGTTAGTATTATCTAAGAAAGATATTATACAAGCGAAGGGGTGACACAGAAAGTGAAAAAAATTACATCGCTATTACTGCTCTGTTTTGCTGTGGTGCTAATAGCAGTAGCCTGCAGTTCTAATGAAGCAGCAAATGCAGAATTGGATAAAAAGCATAAGCCGCTTCCAGATTATGTTATGAATTCTTCAGAAAAAATTCAAGAAACATATAAAATGGTAACAAATTATCCAGAAGTTGTTGCTGGTGTTCCATGTTATTGCGGTTGTTTTGCGCAGGATGGTCATGTCAGCAACTTGGACTGCTACATTGATCAATTTGGACCAGATAATGCTGTCGTTGAATATGATTCAATGAGTATAGCCTGAGACGTCTGTATCGATATCGCCCGGGAGGCGATTGATATGCATCTTGACGGTAAAAGTCCTAAGAAAATATACGATTTAATCACTACAAAATATGAAGATTTTGGGGAACCAACTCCTACACCAGAACCCAAGTAAAGGATAATTTATGAAAAAAATACTATATAGCCTTTACATTATCATCATTATTGGAATTATTATTTGTATAATAAATAGTGATCTTTTTAATAACGAAAAATCGAAAGCAATAGCTGCCGGTGAAAAGGTTTATAATCAGCAGTGTTTAATATGCCACGGTGAAACAGGAAGAGGGGAAGGCAAAAATGCCGGAACCGCTATTAATAATCAAAATTATTTAAATGCTGTTTCGGATAATGATATTTATAACAGCATTAAATATGGTCGAGAAAAGACAGCAATGCCTTCCTATGGCCCAAGACTATCAGAAAATGATTTGAATAATCTCGTCGCATTTATTAGAGAATGGCAAACAGAAGAAATTGATTTTGACGTTCCGAAAACAATAGCTGGTAATCCTGAAAATGGTGAACGGGTCTATAATTTATATTGTCTGAGTTGCCATGGGGAAGCGGGTGCAGGTAAATTAAAGATGGGGACAGCCCTAGCTAATCCTCAGTATCTTAAATACACAACTGACCAGCAAATATGGATTGGAACAGCATACGGCAGGGAAGGCACGAGAATGTCTGCATCATTAAAAGGTCTTGATGGAATAAGACAAATAAAAGAGTCTGATATTACCGATATTGTAACGTATATACGTTCTTTGGAAAATAAATAGTAAAAGCCCTGAATCATTGGATTCAGGGCTTTTACTATTACTCTACTGTTCTATCATATAGGTCCAATTATTCATTCCGCCGGTCATGTTATATACATTTTTAAATCCTTTGTCTATTAGGATTTCAGCAGCTTGCTGTGAACGATTTCCACTACGGCAGACCAATAGGTAACTTTTGTCCTTATCTAGTTCCTCGCTCATACCCTCGATTACTGGCAAGGGGATTAACTCAGAATCTGCAATATGTCCACTCTTATATTCGTCAGGGTTTCTGACATCAATTACGATTACTTCTTTCTGATCAATCATACTTTTTGCCTGTTCACTAGTAACATTCTCGAAGGTTCCGCCTGTACAACCTACTAGCAATAAAATTGCAATTAAATTAAGTATCTTTTTCAAATTTAACACCTCTTAGTATATTTACTACTTTTATAGTAATGATTTTCAAGAGAATAATGTATGGAAGAAAGTGGAATACGGTAGGAAAATCTACTTGAACAGAAGATAATTAACAAAACGTTCATTTTCAATAGATAAGAGGAAAAACAAATGGGGTTATAGTACTAGGTGGAGAAAAAATTTTATTAACTAGAAATAAATCTTTCTTATTATTTTTGAGGTGAAAATGGACCTTGAGATCTAAATGTGAACAATTTGTGGTTGTTTTTTGTCGAAAACGTAACAAATGATCTTCTTTTACAAAATGTTCAAATGTGTTTCAACTGCAAAGTGCTGAATCATATTATATTTATTTCAAAGAGGACTATAGTGAAAAACAAAACGATAGAGTATTGTTTTCTTATCACAAGGAGGATCCATATGTTTAAGAAGAAGTTTTTTGCACTAATTGTAATCACATCATTTTTTTCCAGTTTTATCATTCCAAGAGTGGAGGCAGAATCGTCATTCGAGGCAGAAAAATTTCCTTATAGTGAAATGCAGATTCAAGTTATGCCTGAATTTGATTATCCAAAGGATTGGCCGAAAGAAACTCCATCACTACTACTAGGACTATATGGAACATTTACAAACAAAAGTGGTCAAGATTTTGACGGTAAAGTTGAGATCCCTGTACCTGCAAAGGAGAAAGGATTTCAAGCATACTTAGTAGCAGAATTTCCGGATGAAAATCAGCCTGAAGTACAACGGCCCTTTGATGTAGATGAGGAAGCTGGTGTTATTTCTTGGACACCATCTAAGGCAATAAAAAATGGTGAATCTTATAGATTCGTAGTTGAGTATTATACTGGCTCAGTGGATGTAAAGGACAGTAGAAGCTTTACATATGAATACACAAGCATAGCGGATATTGCAACAATGGATGTCATCTTTTATGCTCCCATGGATGCAAAGGAAATCGTTCTTGAGCCAAAAGCACAAAACATTACGAAAAGTGAATATGGTGAAGAATTATTTTACTATCAATACAAAGATTTTAAAGCGGGAGAAAAGCTGAATTATTCCTTTACTTATAATAAGGATGGTTTTGAATCAACTTTAGATGCAATCAATAAACAACAGCCACCTAATGATGAAAACCATACAACTGTGAATGGAACAGCAACAGATCAAATAACAAAAGGTGGAAATGAAAATCGACCACTTATTGGTGTTGGTGGGGCTTCTGTTATTGGAATCGCTATCATCATCGCTGGTGTCTTCGTTTATTTAGGCTTAAAAGGAAGGTCACAGGGGCCAGCAGCAAAGAATTCTAAAACTGCTACACCTCAGCCAAAGAAAAAGACTGTAAAAAAAGAATCAAAGGTACTAAATACGGAAGATAAAAAGGAATTGCGGAAAAAGCTTTTATCAGGAAAGATAGACCAGGAAACGTATGAGGAAGAAATGAAAAAATTAATTTAATGGGGTGAGAGGAATGAAAAAGAACACTATCGTAATGATAGGCGGCTTTATTATTGCTGGTGCCATTGTTTTCTTGCTAATGGCTGCAACACCAGGATCAAGTGGAATTGAATTAACAATGAAAGACCTATTAGCTAACCAAGAAAAGCATAAAGAGGACTTTGTAACAGTAGAAGGATTACTAATTGAAGAATCTATCAAATGGAACGCAGATGATATTGAATTAAAGTTTGATTTAAAAGATAACGACGGTAACCTAATGCATGTCATTCATAAAGGTACAAGACCTGATAATTTCTCTGAAGGAGTAATTGTTATTCTACAAGGTTCACCATCGAAGAAAGACACCTTTGTGGCAGAAACGGTTAAAACAAGATGTCCTTCAAAATACGAAGGTGAAGACATTGAAAACTATGATCCAAAAAATCACGAGAAATTATTAAATCAGCCACCAACTCAAAAATGATGACGCAAAATAATAAGAAGGTGACGTAATGTACTTATTTGCTAACGCAACAATCTATGTAGGTTTAGCGCTTGCGATTTATTCACTACTGATTATCACTCTGGGAATCAGCACAAAAAATCAAAGGCTTATTAATAGTGGTAAGGGTGGAATGGTTGGAATCTTGGTCTGTGCTTCATTGGCCATGCTTTCCCTGTTCTACCTGCTAGCTACATCCCAATTTCAATATGAATATGTTACAGATTATACCAGTAGTGAGCTTCCTATCATTTATAAATTAACTGCATTATGGGCAGGGAATTCAGGATCCTTATTATTATGGACTTTCTTCTTAGTTCTATACACTGCAATGATTGCATTTTCTAGAAAAATGAGAGGAAATCCGATGGTTCCTTATATTTCAGCAATCCTTTTAGGGAACATCGTCTTCTTCTTCTTAATCCTAGGGTTTGTTGCCAAGCCATTTGTACTATTGGATCAAGTTCCGATGGAAGGTCACGGCTTAAACCCAATGCTTCAAAATCCTGGTATGATTATTCATCCAGTAACTCTTTATTTAGGTTATGTAGGGCTTGCCATCCCATTTGCATTTGCTATGGCAGCATTAATATTAAAAAATGTTGATGACTTCTGGATTAAAATGACAAGACGATGGACAATTATTGCCTGGTTGTTTTTAAGTCTTGGAAACATTTTTGGTGGACAATGGGCATATGTTGAGCTTGGTTGGGGTGGATATTGGGCATGGGATCCTGTTGAAAATGCATCCTTTATGCCATGGTTAACCGCCACTGCATTCTTGCATTCAGTTATGATACAAGAACGTAAAAACATGTTAAAGGTTTGGAATATCAGTTTAATCATTACTTCTTATGCCTTAACATTATTTGGTACTTTCTTAGTTCGAAGCGGTGTGCTTACATCTGTTCATGCATTCGCAAACTCAAATCTAGGTTTATACTTCCTAATCTTTATGGGTGTAGCGGTAATTGGTGCTCTTTATGTGTTAATGAGTCGATATAACTTGCTTAAACGAAGTGCTGGAGAATTCAATTCGTATGTTTCAAAAGAAAGTAGTTTCTTAATAAACAATCTATTATTGATTGGATCAGCGTTTGCAGTATTTTGGGGAACTGTTTACCCATTAGTATCAGAAGCGGTCACCGGTACGAAGGTAACCGTAGGTATGCCATTCTTCAATACTGTGCAGGCACCAATTCTTTTATCGTTGATGTTCTTAATGGCGGTGTGCCCATTGCTTGCATGGCAGCGTTCATCCTTTACCAATTTAAAGAAAAACTTCTTAATACCTGCCATTCTTTCTGTTCTTGCAATGGCGTTAATGGTAGTGCTTGGAATTCAGAAGGCTTGGGCAGTAATCGGATATGGGGTTATTGTTCTCTTGCTTATTACTCACTATTTAGAGTTCTATCGTGGGGTAAAAGCTAGAAGGAAAATGAAGAAAGAAAAAGTTTATCTTGCCCTCTATTATTTAATGATAAAAAATCGCCGTCGCTATGGTGGATACATCGTTCATTTCGGTATTGCATGTATTGCTTTAGGGATTATTGGTTCTCAAAACTATGAAGTAGAAACAATGAAAACAGTTAACTTAGGCGAAGCCATTGAAGTTGGCGATTATCGACTAAATTACGAACGTCTTGATCAAAAACGTGAAGGAATCAATGACATCGTGTATGCGGAATTAACAGTATTCAAGAATGGAAAGAGAGTTGGTATGATCCAACCTGAAAAAGTATTTTATGGTAACTGGGATCAACCTTCATCTGAAGTAGGGTTAATTTCAACATTAAAAGAAGATTTATACGTTGTCTTAAGTGATTGGGAAGATGATGGCAAAGCAACCTTTATCGTAAGAATAAATCCAATGATTGCATGGCTATGGATTGGTTCTTTCTTACTTGTAATAGGTTCTGTGTTTGCAGTCTGGAATGGCAAATATAACAATATAACTCCAAGGTACACAGGAGTACGTAAAGGAATCTCTTAAAAGTAGTAAGTCCTTTCATCCATGAATGTTGAAGAAGGCAAAAAGTATCTTTAGGATGTGAACATAATGCAAGAAATCACGGTTATACCAATGATTTTCACCTCAGCTCTAGTGCTAATCTGTCTATTTCTCGTCCTAGCACCATTCTTTACTTGGGATTCATATTTACATTTTGCAACTAAAGGTCAGGATTTAGTCTCAGATAAAGAATCACTATTGACGACGCTTAATGAATTGGAATTTGAATACAAAATGGATAAAATCTCGCATGCAGATTATAAGAATATGAAAAAACAATATGAGGCACAAGTAGTTGCTATCATGAAGGAAGAAGAAGTGGAACTGGGCAATAATAGGATTGATAAAGATATTATGGCAGAAGTAGAAAGTGAAATTGAAGCAACAATGAAGAGCTACCAGAAGATAAAGGGGGAAGAGAAGTGATCAAGAAAATCACAATTTTCTTCCTCGGGCTGATGCTGTTAATCCCTATAAATGGATTAGCAGCATCGGAATCTGCTATCTCAGTAGATATGCACTATCTTGTCGTTAGTCCTGCAGAAGATGGTTTAACCAATTTAGTGAATATGGTGAATTACTCAAATACCAAAGCTGAGACTTATAAAGGTGATGGTGCGAGTGAGGCTGTATTAAACGTTAATCTCCCTAAAGGGGCAATTGAGCTTGACTTTTTAGAGAATAAAATTGCTGCCAAAGAGGTTGATTCTGGATTTATTACAACAGACCCTATTCCAGCCAATTCAATTATCTCCTTACCCTTTAGCTATCAAATAGCACAAGGTGAGGATATCGTTTTAACAATCGATTATCCTGTTCAGATCATGCAGATTCTAGTTCCAGAAGGAATGGGAAGTATTGAATTTAAAGATATCGAGGCTTCTAATCAAGGACTTTTTAAAATGGACGGCAAGAATTACCAGGGATACAATATTGAAGGCATCGAGGCGGGTAAAACCTTTACAATGGTCTATGACAAAGACAAACAACCAGCTTCGAGTGATGTTCAAGAATCGGTAACTGAAAATAAATCAACCGGAAATGTCACTAAAGCTGCACCAGACTTTCATAATCCGGGCCATTTAAGAATGTGGGCACAATCACCATTAAAGAATTGGGATCCACACGTGTTCTTAATCGTACTATCAGCGATTATTATCGCAGGAATTTCCTATTTCGCTTATTTCAGAATAAAAGCAAGGAAACAAGAGGAACTCCTTGGAGCCGATAAGGACGAACAAGCATTTAAACTCTTAATGACGAAGCAAAAGGCAATTCTAGATAAAATACTTGAATTAGAAGAAAACTTCGGTGATGGAATGATGTCTGAAGAGGAATACAACCTTAAACTTGAAGCGTATAAGAAACATTTAGTTCAAGTGAAAAT
>JAQSXG010000129.1 GCA_029256785.1 Neobacillus sp. | reverse complement strand
ATCACAGAAACTAATAAAAAGGTAAATGCCGGTAACAGAAGAAACTGTCCTAACAGACCTATCAGTAACGGTTTGGGGGTTGAAAATGTACGTTTAAAGTCAGCGACTCGTAAATCCAAGGCCACTCCGAACATGATAAACGCAATCGCGATATTCATGATCATAAGAGAAGTCGGATTAAAGTTAAGTTGTACTTGATCGATTCCCATTACTTACCCTTTGGCTCTGCATGCATATCTTTAAAATATTTTAACCCTGGAGCCCACATATGCTTGACGGGATCCACATCAACATGAATGACCGAACATCTTCCCGTTTCCATCGCCCGTTGTATGGTAGACTTTAAGTCTTTCGGGTCATTCACATATTCCCCGTATGCCCCCATACTTTCAGCCAACTTATCAAATTGGATATCCCCCAAATCCGCATTGATCGTTTCTTCAGGACTCAGTGATTTTTTTAAAATGGTTTTAATTGGTTTTAAGGCAAATTGTTGGTTCATTTTCACCATACCCCATTGTTTATCTACCATAACAATGAAAATTACCTGTAAATTATTCCGGACCGCTGTTTCAATCTCCTGAGGATGGAAACCCATTGCACCATCTCCAATAATACAGCATACAGGACGATTTCGATTCGCAGCGGCTGCACCAAGTGCTTGACCCATCCCTGCTCCGAGCATTCCGAATTTATAGGTAGAAACCACGGAGCCCGGTTCATCTACTTGATAATAGAAATTAGACCAGATTACCGTATTCCCTCCATCTAATACTTTTATAGATTCCTTCGGGAAAACCTCCTGACAAATCGCCGGTACATGAGCAGGGTTCATCGGAATGGCAAAGTCCTTTAAATGTTGATCGAGCTTAGAGCGATTCTTTTCTTTATCTGCTAGTATTCTATCAATCTTTGCTTTTCGATCCTCACGTACAATTTCTCCTTTACGTTTTTGCAATTGAGCGTAAAGTTGCGCTAGGAATGTCTTTACATCCGCTTGAATGGCTACTTCTGTCGGTTTGTTGGCTCCTAGAATTCCAGGGTCTATGTCAACCTGAATCACTTTTTGACTAGCATTCCAGTAGGGTGCTTTGCCCCACCAATCCGTTTCACCCAACCTAGATCCTAGAACAAGTACGACATCTGCTTCATTTCTTGCCTTACTGTTGGTTTGGATGTGAACCATCGGAATCATTAAAGAATTGCTTTCAGGCATGACTCCCCTGGCTGCCCAGCTTGTTGTTACCATTGATTGCAGAAGCTCAGCAACCATCGTTAATTCTTCGTAAGCTCGTGCATGAACAACCCCACTGCCTGTATGGATAAGTGGAAACTGTGCATTTACTAACAATTCGACTGCCTTTTCTACTTGCTGCTGTGATGCTCCAGGATGTTCGGTCACCCGATATTGATGAGGCTCCCAGAATGTTAGATCACATTTTACGGGTGTATTTAAGATATTTTCGGGGATGTCGAGATGGACAACTCCCGGTCTACCTTCATAGCATTTTCGAAGAGCTGTTCTTAGCATTTCAGGAATCCGGTCAAATGACGGAACAGCCTCGCTCCATTTTGCAATTTTCGAAATAACCCCTACTTGATCAAAACATTGATATGTACCGCCTCGATCCGGATACATGATTCCGGTTCTTCTCGCGCTAGTTATTACCAGCACCCTATTTCCTTCTCCTTCTTCCACAACAAGACCTGGCAAAATATTGGCCACTCCAGGTCCATTGCTCGCCATACAAACCCCTAGTTTCCCGGTTACGCGAGCATATGCCCCTGCCATGTGAGCCGCCGTTGTCTCATGTCTGGGAGTAATTAATTCGATATTGTATTTTTCTAGACTTGAATAAAACCCAAAATAGGTCCCATCAATAATTCCAAAAACGGTATTTACATTTTCTTTGCTCAGCATTTTGGCGATTACATCTCCGCCTGACATTTCTCTCATCTGTTTCCTCCTACTTCCTGATATGGTATGAGTTTAAATGATTCCTTAGCAAACGTTTACATTTTGAAAGTTAATACTATTCTGATATTTAAGTCTGGATGATAGTAAAATAATTTACTTGTCTTTTACAAATTAGTTCTGCGTGTTCGTGAATAGTGTGATGTGTGTTTTTCGCATGGATGAGGAAAAAAATAATGTAGTTTTAAGATATGAGATTGGACCTTTTTAACCGTTGATACTTGATGTCACCACTTATCCGCTTGATTTAACAGTTTATAACTGGTACCTACCAATTTAGTTAAAATTATATACAAGTTATTTGTAAAGTCAATATATTTATAGTATTCTAATAATTCCGGATTTAATTCCATACACCATTCTGTAATTCCAGCAGTAAATCTTTATAGATTTTTTCAATATCCGTTGCTGTGGGAATTTTTTGATTCGTATCAATTCCGTTCCCTGATAAAGCATCGGCAATTAATGTAGCTAGGTTGGCTTCAAATGTCTCGACATGTTCAATATAACCTAAGCCATCCTCCCAAATATGAAAGGCAGAGTTAAATCCTCGCACGATTTTAATTAAATCCGCGGCTATTTCTTCCTTTCTCCCTGTCACCGTACTACCTAAGCATTTTGCAACCGTTGAATATCGGTCAGTTGATACCTCTAAGCCATATTCGATTACAAAAGGTAGCAATAACGCCACACAAAGACCATGTGGAATATGATACATCGTACCAAGTGGTCGTGCTGTTGCATGAGCTAGATTTGTTGAGGCGTTCGAAAAAGCAAGTCCTGCATAGCAGCTCCCTAGTAACATCTTTTCCCTCGCTTTTACATCGTTTCCGTTTTCGTAAGCTATCGGTAAAGATTCACCAATCATTCGGATGGCTTCAAGGGCATATAGATCACTCATTGGCGATGCCTTTTTGGATAAATAGGCTTCCATCGCATGGGCTAGGGCATCCATTCCCGTATACGCGGTTATATGTTTCGGCAAACTGACCGTTAGTATCGGATCAAGAATCGCTGCATCAGGAATAAGATTGGGATGGCCAGGATTCTTTTTAATCTTTTTTTCAACGTCAGTAATGACCATAACCTTCGTTGCTTCTGAACCGGTACCTGCGGTCGTAGGGATGGCGATTAATGGTAGTCTCTCGAGGTTATCTTTAGCTGGAATGTCATCGAATCTCAGACTTTTATTAAGGGAAAACACAGACACGGCTTTTGCTAAATCAATTACACTACCTCCACCAATTGCAACAACACAGTCTGCACCACAATTTTCTCGCTCAACAAGTGCTGCATTTAAGTGTTCAGTCGTTGGCTCCCTTTTTATATTAGAAAAATAGGTTGCCCTTAAACCCAATTTATGAATACTTTCTTCAACTATTGTTCGGAAGGGTTCCCTTGAAAGTAAAGAACCAGTTACGATAAATAGATGGTTTACTTTCAGCTCTTTTGCTATTTTTCCTACCTCTGTCAGACAACCTTCTCCAAGTTTAATGATTCTAGGTAAAAATAAGGAACTCACTAATCTCCCCCTCCTTTGTTGTTGGAACCTACATGATATTTATTTGAATTGATTTATTTTTTTCGTTTCGTCTTAACACGAAAGACATACATATCTGGACGAAAATTGCTTGTGTAATACTCAATTGGTTCACCACTAGCATTCGTAATAAGCCTTTCGACACATAAAACACTTGAACCAATAGGAACCTCGAGCTTTTGAGCATCCTCTGCAGACACTTCCTTGCAAGAAATAAATTGTTCTGCTTCTACCAGTTCAATCCCGATATTATTTTCAAGCAGATCATATATCGTGCTCTTTTCTAGGTCATACTTTGCTAATTGCATTCCTATTTCTTTCGAATAATAATGACGCTCTATTGCAAACGGAATGGTGTCAGCCGTACGTAGCCGCTCAATCGTGTATAAAGAATCCACTTGCAATAATTCAGAAATATGGTTTGGTTCTGATACGATTTCACTATTCAACAGCTTTGAATCAGGCTCCATCCCCATTTTTTTTACCGTATGCGTTAAACTATTTAAGGAATCCAACCATTCATGGACAGGCGTTTTTTGCGAGATAAACGTACCTTTCCCATGAATCTTTTCCAACATCCCGTCCTGAACAAGATGGGAAATCGCTTCTCTAACCGTTGTTCTACTTACCAAAAAACGATCCATTAAGTCTCTTTCACTTGGAATCTTTTCCTTATAGACCCCTCTCCTTATCTCACTCGCTATCACATCCCTAAGCTGTAGATGTAATGGAACTGGGCTATTTGTATCTATCAATCGTAACACCTCCCTTCAAAAAACTAACACATCATGACGTACGGACCAGTTATTATTTATTTAAGTATAAACAATCGAACGGAAAAAGCGCAATTATTTTTTTGAAAATTTAAAAAGTTATTATAAAAACAAAAAGGGCCAGTCCCCCATTTAAGTAATACTTTACTCCATTGGGGGACTGGCCCTTCTATGCTTTGATTTGTTTATCCTACTTGCTTAACATCCTGTTTATCGATCTTTTTCTTACGTTCGAATTTTAACTGACCAATTCCAAGCTCTTTTGCTTCTATATTTAAGGATTTAAGTAAGCTGACTACCATTAACACCATGATAACTGAAAATGGAAGAGCTGCAAGAATCATTGTATTTTGAAGAGCTTGTAGTCCTCCTGAATAAAGGAGAGCTAGTGCCGTAATCGATAGTAAGACTCCCCATGTAGCTTTAATTGATTTACTTGGATTTTGAGAACCATTTGTGGTCATCATACCAAGAACAAACGTACCAGAGTCAGCGGAAGTAACAAAGAACGTTACGATGATCAAAATGGCAAAAAGGGATAACGCCATGCCAAATGGAAACCCAGCTAACACACCGAATAGTGATTCCTCTGGAGCTAATGAAGAAATCGAAAGTAGACCGGAAGATTCAGTGAAAATAGCTGCACTTCCAAAAGTTGTAAACCAGATAAATCCAATAAGTGATGGAACAAGTAGGACGCCTACAACAAACTCACGAATCGTCCGTCCCTTGGAGACTCTAGCAATAAACACTCCAACAAAGGGCGCCCATGCAATCCACCATGCCCAATAAAAGATTGTCCAACCATTAATCCAGTTACGTCCTTCTTCATTAAGGGGAGCAATACGAAAACTCATATTAATAAAGTTTTGCATATAAGACCCGATCGTATCTGTAAATAAGTTAAGAGTGAATAGCGTCGGTCCAAGAATAAAAACAATCATTAACAGGACAGCCGCAAGCCCCATATTTAAATTACTGAGAATTTTTATCCCTTTGCTTAGACCCGTTAAGGCTGAAATCATAAATAATACAGTCACAACGAGGATGATAACGGTTTGGGTTGTCAAGGTACTTGGTACATCAAATAGGTAGGTCAAGCCTCCATTAATCTGCATTGCCCCAAATCCTAAAGAGGTAGCTACCCCCATTACTGTAGAAATGACAGCAATAATATCAATGGCCTTCCCAACAGCTCCATCCGCATGTTTTCCTATCAGCGGTCTTAGCGTTCGACTAATTAAGCTTAGTTCTCCTTTTCTAAAGGTAAAATAAGCCAATGCCAACGCTATTGAACCATAGATTGCCCATGCATGAATCCCATAATGAAAGAAAGTAAACCTCATCGCATCTTTAATCCCTTGATTAGTTCCCTCTTGTCCGGTTGGGGAACTAATCATATAATGGCTAATTGGTTCATAAGTTCCATAAAACATTAACCCAATCCCCACACCTGCACTAAAAAGCATGGCAAGCCAGGTTGGACGTGAAAACTCAGGCTTATCATCCTGTTTCCCGAGCTTAATCCGACCAACTGGACTTACTAGTAAATAAAAACACACAAATACAAACAACGAGACAAGTAGCAGGTAGTACCACCCAAACGAATCCGTAATTACTCCTTGTGCACTACTCGTGATATTTTCTAATGATTCGGGCATCACAATTCCCATAAAAACAAGACTTACCAACAACACTAACGATACATAAAAAACAGTTGTAGCATTTTTCATATTAAATTAACTCCCATCTTTGATAAATTCGCAGAGGGTTTTACTTCGTTTTGGTAACCATAAAAAAGCATTACCACATGAATATAGTATTTTATCTGAAGTAATATGAAACATAACCCTAATAAATTGCGTTACTGCATTTACTTTAAGTACATCATGCTAATTCTCGTAAAATACCAATGGCGGACTGTTGGGATTTGATAATAGATAAATTAAATACGGAGAGGTATTTAGAATTACTCATTTTACAGGATTTTTTGAGGAATACTTATAAACTATAACAAATACCGCTAACCCCATCAAACACGAAAAAACGGCTTATTTAGGGCTCTAGTCTGTCTATTTAGTCTAAGAAGTGCAACTCATGACATATTCTTAAAATAACTCTCAATTCCTCTCAATAGAACCAAAATTCATTAGGAACTGTACTTAAACAGTTTGAGAAAGGTTGTAGAAGTTATTATACAGAAACACCCCCCTTTTTAAAAAAGGGAGGTGCTTATATTTTAGCCTATCTACTTTTAGTAGATAGTTTTTTATGAGGCTTTTTTTATCTCTTCAACTTCTTGTGGTGGGTTAAATTGACCTTCCCATTTAGCGACGACAATTGCTGCTAATGAATTTCCTACCACATTAACCGCCGTACGACCCATATCTAGAATACGGTCTATCCCAGCAATAAATGCTAATCCTTCAGCAGGTAAACCCATTGTACTAAATGTAGCTAATAGAACCACGAAGGATACACCAGGTACTCCCGCCATCCCTTTAGAAGTTACCATTAGGACTAACATTAGTGTTATTTGTTGCCCAATACCCAATTCAATACCATACATTTGGGCAATAAATAAGGAAGCTATTGCTTGATATAAAACAGATCCATCCAAATTAAAAGAGTATCCTGTTGGAATAACGAAAGTCGCAATGTGTTTGGGACTTCCTGCTTGCTCCATTTTATCCATAATTCTCGGAAGTACAGTTTCTGAACTTGCTGTTGAAAAAGCTAAGATTAATTCCTCTTTGATCATCTTCACTAATTTAAAGACACTGAAACCAACAAATTTGCCCATCAAGCCTAAAACAACTATGACAAAGAAAATCATTGTTCCATATACCGTTAGGGCTAACTTACCTAATGGGAGTAGTGATGCAAATCCATATTTTGAAATGGTCACACCGATTAAGGCAAAGACTCCGATTGGAGCATATTTCATGATTAAGTTTGTAACATAAAACATGGCATTTGCTACACCTTCAAAAAACCGCAAAACTGGTCTTCCTTTTTCTCCAATGGCTGCAATTCCAAGACCAAATACGACGGAGAAAAAAATAATCGCTAGCATATCGCCTTCAACCATTGCCTTAATCGGATTGGTTGGAACAATATGAAGAAGGGTATCAGTAATAGATTTTCCTTCCTGTTGTTCAGAGGTTTCTACATAGCCTGAAATATCCGTTTGCTCAAGCGTCTCCATATTAAGTCCTGCACCAGGCTGAAATATATTAGCAGATATAAGACCGACAACTATAGCTAATAACGTCATACCTATAAAATAAGTAAGGGATTTTGCACCTAACTTACCAACCGATTTCAAATCACCAACACCAGCTATAGCAACAATAATACTAGAGAGTACAATTGGTACAACAATCATTTTTATTAATCGGATAAAAAGATCCCCAAATGGCTGTAAAACACTCTGAGCCGTTTCACTACCATAAAAGATCCCACCAATGGTAATACCTAAAATAAGACCAATAAAGATTTGAATAGCTAAACTACTTTTAATTTTTTTCATAAATACCCTACCTTCTTGTTAAATTTTTTTAATAGGTAAGGGAAACAAATAGATATGAAATCTAGCACAAAAAGACGGCAAGCGCCGAATTACTATTCTATCATTCTGTTTCCACTCCAACGCTTACGAGGTTAGCTTTCAGGTTAGGACTATGGGAAACAATGAGCCCCTTCTACATTAGAATTCACCAATAGCGGATAAATCCGCATACACATTTGGGTCCCCCGCTCTTAAAATAAGATTAAGCGAAATACACTAACTAAATTTTATCATTAAAATACGATTTCATTTAAAAATTTGTTATTTCCGAATAATTTCAAAATAACATTTACTATCAGTAACTGTGATTTCTATCCTACCGTTCCTATGTATATTTTTGATAAAAACACTTTAATTTTCTCATACCAATTTGCAGAGTTTTTCTTTCAATCTCTCTTTGCTATACTGTAATAATGCTAGCCAAAAAAAAAACAAACTGTGAAACATGTATACATTTATAAGTAATGGAGGAAAGCTCTGTGCGTCAGTTAATTTTTATATTCATCATTTATGCGACTTATATAAGTTTAGGGTTACCTGATTCTCTTTTAGGAGTAACTTGGCCAGAGATGGTAGGGGAATTTCATGTTGCGTACAGTGCGGCCGGAATCATTTCTATGACAATTGCAATATGTACGGTTATTTCTAGTTTACAGACGGTTAAAATTACTAAAAAAATTGGTACTGGTAAGCTAGTTTTAGCTAGTGTTTTACTTACTGCAATGGGATTAATAGGATTTGCGCTCACACAAAATTTCTTTTTATTAATTATTGCGGCATTACCTTTAGGGTTTGGAGCTGGTGCGATTGACACATCTGTAAATGACTACGTATCCGTCAACTTCAAGGCACATCATATGAATTGGTTGCATGCCTTTTGGGGCGTAGGAGCAACGTTGGGACCAGTTATTATGGGAGTTATTTTAAATAGTCAATTTTCTTGGAGAAATGGTTATTTCATTATTGGCGGCATTCAAGTGATAATCGCTCTTATTGTCTTTCTAACTCTCCCACTTTGGAAACAAAACAAAACAATAGTATCCAAAGAGTCAGAGGAAAGTGCAGCTTCTTTTGCTTCACTCATGAAACAAACTGGAGTGATCCTTACCATATTATCCTTTTTGTTTTATGTAGGTTTAGAAGGAACCATTTTTTTATGGGGGAGTAGTTACTTAATTGAAGTGAAATCAGTATCAGTAGCAACAGCTAGTTTCATACTATCTATATTTTTTGCAAGTATAACGATGGGAAGATTAATCTCCGGAGTTTTTACTTTTTGGCTATCTAATCTAAAGTTGTTGTTGTATAGCAATCTATTACTTTTAATAGGAATCATTACAGTTGCTTTAGGTAAAGGCAGCGTTTTATATGGAGGATTTATACTCATTGGATTAGGATGTGCTGCCATTTTTCCGACCATGATGCATGAAACGCCAAGAAGGTTTGGAAAAAGGAATTCAAGTACAATAATCGGGTTTCAAGTAGCTTTCGGTTATGTGGGAATAACCATCATCCCTCCTTTATTAGGTATATTTTTTCAAGGCTTCAGTATGAGTTTATTTCCACTATTTTTAGCTATTTTTGCCCTCATTTTGCTAGGAACGACTATTGTTATTGAAAAGGGAATCACGAAAAAAAGTTATTAAGATAGTGCCTGCTCCCGGTGTGCTATTGGATACCTCACTGGGGTCAGCACCTCTTCTACTTGAAGAAATACCATAGAAACCTTTTCTCTTTCTCCAATCGTATTATAGCAATTCTAAATATTCCTCTGCATTCTTTGCATCTTCAATGTTTTCTATTATATTACAAAACACTCCCCAAAAAACAAAAAACACCCACAAACATTGAAATATCAACATTTGTAGGTGTTCTATCATTTCTTAATTTAACTCGTTTTACTTAGTGATACCGGTGATCGGGGTCGAACCGATACTCCTCACGGAACACGATTTTGAGTCGTGCGCGTCTGCCAATTCCGCCACACCGGCAAATTATGGCAGGGGTAGTAGGAATTGAACCCACACCAAAGGTTTTGGAGACCTTCGTTCTACCTTTAAACTATACCCCTATATATTAAAAAATGGAAAGTAATATCACTTTCACAATCACAAAATAAAATGGTGGAGGGGGACGGATTCGAACCGCCGAACCCGGAGGGAGCGGATTTACAGTCCGCCGCGTTTAGCCACTTCGCTACCCCTCCACATATATTAAGTTAGATTATTATAGTAAGTAAAAATGGAGGAGGAAGAGGGATTCGAACCCCCGCGCGGTATGACCCGCCTGTCGGTTTTCAAGACCGATCCCTTCAGCC
>JAQSXG010000128.1 GCA_029256785.1 Neobacillus sp. | reverse complement strand
TTGGCTGCCTGCAACAATTCTACAACGCCTTCTAATACATCGGATGAAGGGAATAAAGGAAAAGATGATGAAAAGACGGAAGAGGTAGGCACGGTTAATATTGGATACTCTGGACCATTGAGCGGACCTGCTGCCTTTTATGGAGAACGAACATTAAATGGGGTAAAAATGGCCGCCGAAGAAGTAAATGAAGCTGGCGGTTTCGAAGTGAATGGTAAAAAATACAAATTGAATGTCGTATCCTTAGATGATAAATACTTACCAAATGAAGCGGGTGCGAATGCTAAGCGACTAGTCCAAGAAAATAAGCCACCGATCATTTTTTCTCCGCATAGCGGTGGAATATTTGCTCTGCAGGTTTTTAATCAACAGGACAAATTTATAATTGGAGCCTATTCAAGTGAACCGAAAATTATTGAGGTTGGCAACAAATTAACCGTCCGAATTCCTCCTGGCTATGATGGTTATTTAGCGCCATTCACAAAATATGCAATGGAAAAGCATGGGAAGAATATTGCTTTTCTTCCAACTGCCTCACAATATGGTAAGGATTGGGCTGAGAATTTGAAACCGCATTGGGAAAAAGCAGGTGGTAAGGTTGTATACAACGAGGCCATCGATTTTTCAAAAGAAACGGATTTCTTCACGATTTTAACCAATGCTTTAAAAGAGAAGCCAGATGTTTTATTTATCGGTGGTGCCTCCGAGCCTACAGCGAAAGTAGCGAAACAAGCGCGTGAGCTTGGGTTTAAAGGTGGATTCATCGTAATGGATCAGGCGAAATTCGATGAAATGAAGGCAGTTACGGGAACGTACGACTTACTTAATGGATCCATTGGTGTTATGCCGCTTGTCGATTCTCCAGAGGCAGCAATTCCTGCTTTCGTAGAAAAATACAAAACGAAATATGGTGAAAACCCAGGATCAGAAGCAGGTCTAAATTATATTGGTATGCATGTGTTTGTTGAAGCAATGAAGGCTGCGGGATCTGTTGATGATGCCGAAAAAATCCGTGCAAGTATGCAAGCTGGTTTAGATAATTTACCAGTAGATAAAAGAATCTATATCGTTAAAAAGATTAGTGATACAGGTGCATTTGAATTTGATTTATCCGTTGCAGCAATAGAAGATGGTAAAGTAGTACCAATAAAAGTAGATTAACCTAACATACTAGATTTCTCCTACACATAGTTTAAGTCCCCCTTGTTAATGCTTTGTATTCTTAAAAACAAGGGGGATATTTTTATAAAAAATAGTTTCCTGTTTTTGTAAAATTTTCATCATAAAAACAAATTTTTTTAAATATAGTAGATTGGTCAGTCCTTAATAGACTTGTAGCGGTCAAGCATATTTTGAAAGATTCCTCTCTACATACTAAAAATATGGCTCTTATTGTAAAAAAGAGGAATGATTGAGAAAAGAATGGTTAGAAGGGAGTAGTAAAATGTCAGAAAGAAAGATATTAACGACTAGTAGCAGAGGGTTACTCGAAGATTCATTTCCGTATCGGTTATTTCAAAAGGCAAAGCGACTCGGTACCTGGAATCCTACAGATATTGATTTTAGCCAGGATCAAAAAGATTGGGAAACATTAAATGCCGAACAGCAATCAGATATCCTTCGGCTGATTGCCCAGTTTCAAGCAGGGGAAGAAGCCGTTACTCTTGACCTGTTACCATTGATTATGGCGATTGCAAAGGAAGGGCGTCTCGAAGAAGAAATGTTTTTAACGACCTTTTTTATACGAGGAAGCGAAACATACGGAATTTTTCCGTCTTGTTTTAAATGCAATTGGCGAAAGAGGAGACCTCTCCCATTTTCATACCGAAACGTATAAAAAAATCTTCTATGAGATCCTACCAACAACAATGGAACGTCTCGTAACAGATCAATCTCCAGAAGCCATTGCTGAGGCATCCGTTGTTTACAATATGTTTGTCGAAGGTGTTTTAGCAGAAACAGGTTATTTTTCGTTTTACCAGGCACTAGAAACAGCCGGTATTATGCCAGGTCTATTAGAAGGCATTGGAAACCTGAAAAAGGATGAGTCACGACATATTGGCTATGGCACCTTCCTGCTTCAACGTTTGATCTGTGAGCACCCACATCTCTTTGATTTTGTTGCGGCTAAGATGCAAGAATTGACCCCTTTATCCTTAAGGCTAAATGAGGAGGGAATTGCTGGAAGGGAGGTAAGTGCATTCGGTGGTGATTCAGTGGAGGTCATGAACTTCACACTTAAGCAGCTATCAGTAAGGATGGATATTCTTGCGCGAGCAAGAGGCAAAAAAATCGAAGAGATTTATAGATTTTCAGATAGTGAGTTAGGCGTACTCTAATTTTTTCCTTGAAGGAGGAACTTTCGATGACAGTAAAAGTTGATGTTCAAATGTTTCCACTTTTTATTAACGGGAAGTGGGAGCCGGCAAGCAGTCAAGAAACCTTTGATGTCTATAACCCAGCAGATGGAAAGCTAGTGGCAAAAGTGGCGAAGGGAACGGTAGAGGATGTGGACCGCGCCGTACAAGCTGCGAGGGATGCCTTTGATAAATCAGATTGGAAAAACATGAATCCCAAGGACCGTGCAAAGGTTCTTTATGCGATATCCTTTCAAATTGCTGAGCATGCGGAGGAATTGGCGTATCTGGAGGCAATTAGCTCTGGAGGTACCGTACGCAGAATTGGACAGAGTGATATTTTACAAATGGTTGATTTATTCCAGACTCTAGCAAATTTCACTCGAGATTATCCTTACTCTGAAACACTGCCTGTTCCACCATTCCCTGGGCCGGCACATAACTTTATCTGGAGGGAGCCAATTGGGGTTTGTGCGGCGATTACTCCTTGGAATTTGCCAATGGTTATCGCTACCTGGAAAATTGCACCGGCATTAGCGATGGGGAATACCGTCGTCATTAAGCCTGCCAGCTATACCCCACTTTCTACTTTAAGGTTAGCTGAGTTGATTTCAAATGTTGTTCCACCAGGCGTCATTAACGTTGTAACAGGTCCTGGGGCTGAAATTGGCGAAGCGCTTGTCCGCCATCCGAAGGTTGATAAGGTGGCCTTCACAGGTTCAACCGAAGTGGGTCGGAGAATTATGGGAATTGCCGCAGAAACGATTAAAAAGACAACTTTAGAGCTTGGTGGAAAGTCACCAAACATCATTTTAGAGGATGCGGATCTCAACATTGCTCTTCCTGGCAGTTTGTTTGGAGTATTCTTACATTCTGGTCAACTATGTGAGTCTGGTACTCGTTTATTTGTTCCGGATAAACTGCATGATCAAGTGGTGGCTGGTCTGGTGGCACTCGCAAGCAAACTTAAGCTAGGTAATCCGCTTGACCCTGGAACAGATGTCGGACCGATCATTTCTAAAAAGCAAAAGGAATCAGTTCTTTCTTATATTGAAGCAGGAAAGAAAGAAGGGGCAACACTCGTATGTGGTGGGAAGGAAGTAAAGGTACCAGGCTGTGAGGATGGTCATTTTATTGAGCCCACAATTTTCACAAATGTCACAAATGATATGAAAATTGCTCAAGAAGAGATTTTTGGACCTGTGTTATCTGTCATTCGTTATTCTGATCTGGATGAAGCGATTCGGATGGCGAATGACACGATTTATGGATTAGCTGCTGGTGTTTGGACTCGTGATGTGAATAAAGCCTATGATGTTGCAAGAAAGCTTCAAGCGGGTGTTGTTTGGATTAATGATTGGCATATGCTCAGAAGCGATGCACCATTCGGCGGTTATAAGCAAAGTGGGATTGGTAGAGAAATGGGGCAGCAATCCCTTGATGCCTATACTCAAACAAAGCATGTTCACACATCCATGTCTCCAGAGTTGGAAAGAAAAAACTGGTATGGAATCCTGTTTGGCCAAAATTAATGAAGAGGTGAAAATAAATGAAAACTAGCTTATCACAGTTTATGCTTCGCACAGCGATATACAGTGGTTCGAATTCTCGTGCCATGGTGCCAAGTTTATTTGCTGGTCTTGGAGCAAAGAGAGTCGTCCTTTTGAGTGACCGAGGTTTAGAAAAAGCAGGAGTCGTCGAAAAAGTGGCGGAAATATTTAATTTAACTGGACATGGGAGTGGTCCTCAGCTAGTTGGTCAATATCTTGATATTGCTCAGGATGCGGAGAGTCGGAGCATTAATGATGCGGTTCGCTATGTAAAGGAAGTAGGCGGAGATGCTCTTTTGGCAGTAGGAGGCGGTAGTGTCCTTGATACTGTTAAAGGAGTAAAGTATGCTCTCAACAAGGGGTTATCGGATATTAAAGAAGCCATCCCTGGTGGACTACTTTACGAACAATTCCCGCAGGCAAACTTTATTCCAATACCGCATATTGCGATTCCAACTACTGCTGGTACTGGTTCTGAAGTGTCACCGATTTGTGTTGTGTTTAATGAGGATATTCAAATGAAGACAAATATTATCAACCCATTCATTAGTGCGGATATGGCGATACTCGACCCTGACTTAACCGTCGGGCTGCCACCTGCAATTACGGCTTTTACAGGATTTGATGCCTTAACACATGCGATTGAGGCATTAGCATCTCCAACGGCTACTGCACTTACTGATGCACATGCCTTACATGCCATTCGTTTAATCGAGAAAAATCTTCCAGTAGCCGTTGCTAATGGTGCAAATATTGATGCGAGAATGGACCTGCTTCAAGCGAGCTTAATGGGAATAACTGCATTTAGCTTTGCGTTAAATGCAATCCCTGTTCACAATTTGGCACATGCCTACGGTGCCTTGTTCCGAATCCCGCATGGTCTAGCTAATGCTGTCTTTTTGCCAGTTGTAATGGAAATGGTACCGATGCTGTATCTTCCAAAGGCAGCTGAGCTTGCCGCTGCATTAGATGTCGATGTAAAAAATGATTCTGCAGAAGCTGCATTGGCAAAAGTGGTTGAAAAGATTCGTTTATTGCAGCATAAAGTTGGCCTTCCAGTTGATTTTAAAGAATACAATATTACGGAAGAGGACCTCAAACGAGTGATTCCTGCCGTCATGAAGGACCCTGCAGCCTTGAATTTCCCTATGCCAATGGAACTAATTGCAGCCATTGGACAAAGGGTAGTCCCTGTTGGAGTAAAATAGCTACAAAAAACCCAGTCAGCATTGGTAATGCTGACTGGGTTTTGAATTTTTTTCGCGGTTAAATTCATTTAAATCGTTTGGTCTCGTAATTGTGAGGCTGTTTTTACAATTTCTTCAAATGACTCATAGAAGCCCTCTAGCATAGCAGATTGTTGCCCAGAGTGTGTTGATATAAGTTGAATAGTTGAAATGATTTTCTCAATATTAGTGATCATTTCTTTTAACTGTGGTTCAACACTTTCAACGGATTCCTTACTGTTATCAGCCATTTTTTTTATTTCATTAGCAACAACAGCAAATCCTTTTCCATTTTCTCCAGAACGAGCAGCCTCAATAGAAGCATTTAATCCTAGAATACGAGATTTAACAGAAGTATTTTTTATTATTGATAAAATATCCTCAACTTGCTTAATATCGTTTCTTAGGATCATAGATTCTTGTGTAAGATTTTTAAGATCGGTTGTAATGCTACCAGTCATTCTAGTTATTTCATCGGAGTTGGTGGATAGTTTTTCGCTAATAGTGGTGAGCCCCTGGGCACCTTTTCTTAGTACATCAACCTTATTATTCGAAACGATGGCAGTAATAACGCCGATCACTTCGTTGTTTTCGATAATTGGCGTAGCTGTCGAAATGTAAGCAATACCAAAAGTTTCTGAACCTCTTTCTTCTTTTAACGCCTTACCAGATTGTAATGCATTATAGGTTACAGTACCTTGGAAATTTTCTGCAGAAGCACCAATAGGAATTTTTAGATCAATGGATTTACCAGGTACATACCCAATAACCTTTTCTGTATCTGCTAAAACGATACAGGCATCTTCTGGGTGTGTAGATTGAATGATATCTAAATTATTTAGCAATTGTTGTAACCGATCCAAAGAAATTCCCCCGTTTGATTGTATAATAGGTAATATTAACTACAATAATATACCACCTTTTTGATTATCATACTATTCTTTTTATTTTAGCAAGAATAAAAATGTCCTGAACAAATTTGTTCCGGACATTTTTTTTTATTCTAGATTTTTTAAGATGACTATGTTTACTCTTCGGTTTGCTTGGCGATTTTCGTTTGTGTCATTTGGGCCTATGGGCTGGAACTCTCCATATCCTACAAATTGTAGTCGTTTCTCATCAATCCCATGTTCTTCAAAGTAATGAAGCACACTCACCGCTCTAGCAGCGGAAAGCTCCCAGTTAGAAGCGAAAGGACCTCTACCGATTGGAACATTGTCCGTATGTCCTTCAATACTTATTGGATTGGGTAATGCATTAATCAATCTAACAAAAGCATCCAATGTTTTGAAGGAGCTCGGCTTTAAAGTAGCTTCAGCAGGACTAAACAGAACGACATCTTTTAAGGATATCTCAACACCACGTTTCGTATCTGTAAGGGTCACTACGGTTTGCAGATTGTTTTCTCCCAGGAATTTCTTTAATTGTTCCATCAACTTGTTATGCTCTAGTTCTTCTTTAGTTGGCCCGGGATCAGGCTCTGGCTCTGTTGCAGGTGCCGGATCAGGTTGAGGTTGTGGGAGTATTGCCAGATCCTCTGGTGATGGTATGGTAGAGAGTCCAGATTCCTTACTCTCAATTTTCGTACCAGTTAATTCCGATTTAAATGCCTCCATGATGGAATTGAATTTCGCTTTATCCACTTCACTTGAAGCAAATAAAACAATAAATAGGGCGAGTAACAGTGTAAGGATGTCTGCATATGGGATTAACCAAGATTCATCAATATGCTCCTCATGTTCGTCTTCGAATTTTTTATGCAGTCTGCTCATGAGTATCTTCCTCTAATTTCTTCTCAAACTTTATACGGTCCTTCGGAGCTAAATAAACGGTAAGCTTCTTTTCTAATCCACTAGGAGAAACGCCTTTATAAACGGCTAACAATCCTTCAACAATCAAAAGTTTTAACTCTTGTTCTTGCTTAGAAATTCGCTTTAATTTATTGGCTATCGGGTGCCATAGCATGTAACCTGAAAAGATGCCAAGCATGGTTGCGATGAAAGCGGCTGAAATGGAATGTCCTAATTTATCGACATCATTTAAATTCCCAAGGGAGGCAATAAGGCCAATTACCGCTCCAAGCACCCCAAGTGTTGGGGCATAGGTACCTGCTTGCGTGTAAATAAGTGCTCCTATTTTATGGCGTTTGTCTATGGCTGCAACTTCGTCCAATAATACCTCTTCAATGAACTCAATGTCATGACCATCAATAATCATTTCTAATCCCTTTTTGAAAAAAGGATCTGTAGTATTTCCAGCAATTTCCTCTAATGCGAGAAGGCCTTCTTTTTTTGCAATTTCTGCGCATTTTATTAATATGGAAATTTGATCTGCCTTAGGAGGGAGTTTTGGTTCAAACATAGCAATTTTTAACAAAATAGGGAACTTCTTAATTTCCCTAAATGGAAAAGCAACGAAGATTGTGGCTGCTGTTCCACCAAAAATTATTAGGTAGGCTGCCGGATTGAATAATGCTGAAAGTGAAGCACCCTTTAAAAACATCCCAAGCCCTATTGCTATTAGTGCTAATATAATTCCAAAAATACCAGACATCATTTTCTCCTTTTTCTTGTTGATTTTATATTGTCATTGTACGCCATTCGACAATTTCCTACAATAATCTTTTTATCCCTGTGTTGTTCAAAATAAGACAAATTATATCAAAATTGCCCACACAAGTTATAATCGGTAAATACCAAAAAAAGTTTAAATAATGAAATTAAAACTAACCAAAAAAGTTAATCATCCGATAAAGTATAATAGAACGGTTGGAGAAAGGTGAGGTCAAATGAATAACAATAAGTTCTATCGTAACGATCAGATTGAATTTTTAATCGGGGCAAAAGGTGGCAAGTATGGAAGATAAGGGATTAATTGATCTAAGCCAAGTCATCTATCAAAATTGTGGACTAAGTTATATTGATCGACTATCAGTCCTAAAAGAAAAGACCTTAAAACGGCTGTTGGAACTTGAACTCAAATACTTTGAATATATAGAATACCTGAAAACGTCTCCGATGGAGTGGGATATTCTTATAGAGCTATTAACAATTAATGAAACATACTTTTATCGGGAAGAGAATCAATTAAACGAGTGTTGTTCAATTGTTTTACCGTTAATGAAAAAGAAAGTTAGTGACAGACCTTTACGAATTTGGAGTGCAGCTTGTTCCTCCGGGGAGGAGCCTTATACACTAGCCATGCTGATACAGGAAACAGGACAATTTTTACCAGGAACAGTAGAGATCATAGCAACCGATATTAATAAAAAGGTTCTCCAAAAGGCTGAAAAAGGTTGGTATCATCGTGGTTCATTTGCTTTTAGAAGGATTCCTCCAAACCTTTTGAGTAAATATTTCACAGAACAAGATAACGGCTATCAGATCAAACCTGCAATTAAAAATATGGTAAAGTTTCAGCATTTTAATCTACTAAATGATGAGAAAGTTTCTATAATTGGCCAGGTAGATGTAATTTTCTGTAGAAATGTACTGATATATTTTGATCAGGTGACAACCAAACGGGTTATTAGGAATCTACAGCAGCACTTAACCCCTGAGGGGTACCTATTTCTTGGTCATGCTGAATCTATAACAGATATGGCCATGGGTTTTCAAAAAGTAGACTCAGATAAGACTTTTTATTATCGAAAGGAAACTGATCAGGATGAAACAGTACAGTGTATTAGTGGTTGATGACTCTGCCTTTATGAGAAGGGCAATTAGCCAAATTCTTGAAAAAGACCCTCAATTTTATGTGATCGGTATTGCTAGGAATGGTGAGGAAGCTGTCGATAAAGTTCAACGTTTAAAGCCAAATCTTGTTACCATGGATGTTGAAATGCCAGTAATGAATGGACTTATAGCATTAGAGAATATAATGAATTCGCATCCAGTCCCAGTTGTAATGTTAAGCTCTCTTACTGGCGAAGGTGCCAATGTAACTTTGCAAGCTCTAGAGTTGGGTGCAATTGATTTCTTTTTAAAAGATAATTTAATAAAAGATCAAATAGGGGGAGAACAGAGTCAAGATTTTTTAACGCGGCTTAAGGGTATAGTGGAAGCTAAACGTCCATGCATTCCACCATTGTCTCAGGAAGTAGAAGTTAAGAGAAAAAAGACTAGTAATGGGCAGACCGATCTTATTTTTATAGGTTGTTCTACCGGGGGACCATCAGCGTTACAAAAGATTTTACCCCATTTTCCGAAGGATTTTCCCATTCCTATTGTTGTAGCCCAACATATGCCGCCTGGTTTTACTAAACCCTTGGCAGAGCGGTTTGATAATTTGTGTGAATTGAAAGTAATAGAAGCCCAAGATGGACAGGTTTTAACCCCTGGAACAATCTATATAGCACCCTCTGGTTATCAAACACAATTTGAAAATAAACAAGACGGAACGGTTGTACTTAAAGTGGATAACCAAATGTCCCTTCAAGCTTTATATAAGCCATCCGTAGATATTACTCTAAGATCTGCAGCCCCAATCTTTAATGATCGGTTGCTAGCTGTGATTTTAACAGGCATGGGGGTTGACGGGAGAGATGGGTGTGGTTTAGTAAAAAAACATCACGGTCATGTCTTAGTAGAGGCGGAAGATTCTTGTATCGTTTACGGAATGCCTAAGGCTGTTGTTGAAGCAGGCTATTCAGATGGACAATATGTTCTATCACAAATGTTCAAAGAAATAATGTCAATTGTTTAATGGTTTAGTTAAACAAGAATTAATCTTTTAGTTGATTAATCCCAGTTTTGTCTTCAAAGTTAATCAAATATTATCAAACACCATATAGAAATTGTCTGTTTTTTAAGTTAAAATAAGCAATATAATATTATTTGTTAATTTCCTTCTGTTTAAAGTAAACCTTCAAAAAAAGGGCAGCGCCCAATTAATGAACGGATTGCCATATTTCATAGAAGGTAGAGACTCTACACACGACAATTTTTTTACTCATAGAGCCGTACTTTTATGCAAAACAGGAGGAGTACCTTATGCAAGTATCAAGTGAAATCCTAAAATTAGTTCAAGAGGAAGACTTCAACCATATTTTT
>JAQSXG010000127.1 GCA_029256785.1 Neobacillus sp. | reverse complement strand
ACCATTAAAAAGATTTGTACTAAATCACTATAAACAACCAACTACTACAGAAACGAGTCCGGGACCGTTTAAATCTAAGATAAGGAAGCAGGATATTGATCAAGCAATGTACATGGCTAAAAACAATGTTACTAAAGCTGCTAAAATACTGAATATTTCTAGGCAAAACTTACAATATTACTTAAAAAAGTTTACTTAAAACCAATTTCATTGAAAAGAGAGATGTTCTGTAACAAATTGAGTAATAAGAAAAGCATCGATGAATGGAGAAACTTGAAATAAAAACACTGTTAAAATTTAGAGGGGGTTAAATATCTCAGTTTCATCATTTTGGGGTATGCTATTTTTTGTTTGAAAACTAAACAAAAACACCGCAAATTGCGGTGTTCGATACACATTTTTAAGTTCAAATGAACGTTGTATGATAGTGAATGGAACCTGCAATGAATTTTCCGAGCTCTTTTTTGCCTTTTTTTCTATTAAAACGGCTCCCTAATATGATATCTATGTAAAATAGATTCAATTTTTAGGCCAGTACTAATATCACCTTTCACACGAACCTTTCCGGTCAATAATGCCATGGTTCCGCTCATTCTTCCCAAGACAAACCTCTTGAAACTATCATAAGACAATTGCATCGTAACGGTTGGTGTAGCCGAAACACCTTCTTTAATCGTTAGTTTTCCATCTTGGAAGAAATGCTGATAGGTTCCATTTTCCTCACCGTTAACATCATATTGAACAATAGCGTTAAAGCCGCGTATTGGTCCGGGATTTGCATTGAAGATTTCCTCAATTCTAACCATTAAGTCTGCTAAAGTATACTCTCTAATTGCTTTTGCCATTGGTTGATTCCTCCTAAAGTTTTTATGAATGGTCATTCATAGTTTAATAATACTAGTTAGGAGGTAGTTTGAATTATGAATTTTTTGTGAACATTTAGATTTTTCATTTTTTTGTCTGCGTTGGTGGTTTTTTCAAGCCATGCACGCTTTATTCAAACGTATGATATAATATAGACAAAATCCTAGGGGGCGATTGTTTATGTTCAATGAACTTAGTAAGCCAACCGAAATTTCTATAAAAGATAAAAAGAAGGTTATAAAAGGAAAGGTTGTTCGCGCAGCCATTTTTGCAAGAAGCAAAGTGATTAATGTGTTGACAGCAGATAACGAACAATACTATTTCATTTATTATAAAAATTCCCTAATCTATGGTGAAAAGCTTGAAACCGTGAAGGCAGGATCGTTTATTTGTAAAGCATTCATAGATGGTATCACGATAGACTCACCTCATCCGTTATTAACCGCATTACTCCCTCATTTAACCCTTTCAATACCGAATAAAAATAAAATCTTTGCACACCTCCACAATGATTATTCGCTTTGTGAAATGGCTTATATAGCGACTTCCCTTGACTCATTTTTTGAAAAAGATCAGCTAATACAGAGTATTGAAAAGGCATTTTCCCATTATAGGAGAAGTGGAGAATTTTATAAGTCATATCAAATGGCCAGACTTTTAGCTGACTTTTCTCCGTCATTGCAATCTGCAAAGGATCGTTTAAATGCGCTTGAATTCAACTCTTATCACAACCTTTACAATCCTCCTCATTTACCTTCGCTTCATAAAAAGGACCCGCTCTTTGTCGAAGTTCACTGTTTCAAAAACCGTTCAAAACCTGATGAAAGAAAGTTTTTAGAAGATCTTCTTACAGAACAGGATCGTTTAGCATTGTTACTACTTTGGTTGGAAAACGCTAAAATTCTTCGAAACCAAAATTCCATTAAAAAGATAACAGATATAGCCTTGCAATTTATAACGATGGAGGAATGGATTCTCCTTTTAGGGCAAGTAAACATCAATCCATACAGGGAATTACCCGATGCAAAATTGGTTGTGGATGAAATGGTTAAAAAAGGTAATTATCGTAGTGCGGCACTTTTACTAATAAGCTTCATTGAGGATTTGCCACCGTCATATGACGAAATTCTCAAAGTTATTTGGGAAAATTTAGATTCGACGTTCATAGCAACAAACTTAGACCATTTCATTAAATTGATACAGAAGCTTCCTGGTAGTAACCAGCCAGAGCTAGTGGAACAAAGGATCTCTGACCTTGCATCAAATTTGCTTAAAGAGTATGACCTTAAGACCGTTCAAGAGAAGCTCTCTCCCGTTCAAACGTTGCAGCCTGATTCAACGGTTATTCGGAAAATTAATGAGATGATTAAATTGGTAGAAGATCCTGAGCGGATGATGGAGCTGGGTGATCTTTATTCCGAGTTTAACCAATATGATAAAGCAATCGATTGTTTCTTTTGGGAAATGGAACTAGAACCACAGGATCCGCTGCCTGTTAGGAAAATAAGTAAAATGTATCAGAATAAAGGGTTATTAAGTGAAGCAGCAACCTATCAAAAAATTTATACGCAACTGAAAAGTAATCAGGAAACAGGTTGAAATACGTCCTCTAGTAGGAAGAAAAGGGAACCTTGCTCGTAAAGACAGCAAGGTTTTTGTTATAATACAGTTAATAGTTAGAAATGCTTAAAGGTAGGTAGAACTGAATTAACTAAATGAATTAAACGGTTGAAAAATTTTTATCGGAGAGGGGTTTAATTTTAAATGTTATCTTTCGAAGAAAAAAAAGCGATTTTTCATTTATTTAAGCTAAAAGAAAAGAAAATTAGCAATGGCAAGATTAATTTTCACTATCCCGAAAGTAAGCAAAAGGGACAAGTCTTAGCGAAACAATTACAGTCAACCGGAAACTGCTATGTTATCGGTAAGTACCTACCAAAGGATGTAAGTAATGAATACAAGGTGGATGCACGGGGCTGGATTTCTATTAAGGAATTTTCGGATGAAGAACTAAAAAAGTTGATAGCTGAAGCGATGACGTCCATGTCAGGGATAACCGATACTGAAGAACTCTATAGTCAAAGAACAGAAGTACCTATTGAAACATCAGTTGAGCCCGAAACAATTATTGAGCTTCAATTGACAAGTAATAATCAGTATCAAACTGCTACACAGACGACAAACAATAGTATTAAGCAGGAAGTACTCCCTTCGACTATATGTGGAAATCTCGCTTATTCTTATTTGAATAATTGGTTGGGACTCACAGCGTCAGTGGTTGACTATGGTTTGTTGGTTTGGAAAATGGCGTCTAGAAAAATTGGTGTTAGCGGTGCAAAAAGGTAGATGGAATGTAACGGATTATATAATTGAAGGGAATTACTAATATGGAGAAATTCGGGTTGTTTGGTAAGCTAATCGCCAAAGAGGGCGAACGCGGTACGTTGCTAGAAATTTTGCTTGAGGCAGCTTCATCAATGGAGAGTTTATCTGAATGTGAATTATATGTTGTGAATGTGTCAGAGGAAGATCCTAATGCTGTATTTGTTTATGAGGTATGGAGTAACGAAGGTGCACATCAAGCATCACTTTCACTAGAAGTAACTCAAACGCTGATACACCGTGCAAAACCCATCATTGCAGGAATGGAACGAATCAGTACGCTGCAACCTATGGGTGGGAAAGGACTGAGCAGTTAAGCTAAGCGTAAGAAATGAACACACCTACATAGGTAAAGCAAATAAGGTGCGCTATAAGGTTATCTTAGTGTATGATTATTCTAAGTACAACCTAAAAATAGTGAAACTTAATTGGCTGTAAAACGTAGAGATAGTGGAATAAAAATTTTTTATAGACAGGATGAAGTGAATATTGGGCTCATTTATTTTAACTATTGGACAGTGGGTTTATGATGCTTATTATTGGTTGATCTTAATATCCATCTTTGGTTCATGGTTTCCTAGATTTTCACAATCAAAAGTTGGCGAAACCATTAGCAGACTTGTTGAACCTTACTTAGGAATCTTCAGGAAATTCATCCCGCCTTTTGGTATGATTGATTTTTCACCAATCATTGGTTTAATTGCTTATAGATATTTAGGTGGATTTGCATTAGTAGGTCTCCAACAATTATTGGACATGGTAGGATTAATATAATAAGGGAAGGCGAATCTCTCAGTAGATTCGCCTTTTTTCATGCTTGATAATCGACGGAGATGTCCTGAAAGACAACTCAGCCTCGGAAAGCAACCAAGATGTCCTTCATCAAAGCAATGAAGGACAACTTGGCATTGGAAAGCATTTGAGTTGTCCTTGATCAAGGTAATGAAGGACATCTTGGTTACGGTTTGGATAGCTAGTAAAATGTCCATCGGTAGGGCTCATTACACGCCTTTAACATTGGATTTTTTTATTAAAAAATCATCCTGCATAATATACAGGATGATCTTTAATAAGTTAATTATTGCCATTCCGTATGATAGACGCCAGGTTTATCCTTTCGTTCGTAGGTATGGGCACCGAAATAGTCACGTTGAGCCTGCAGTAGACTAGCGGTAGAATTACCTGTCCGATATCCATCGTAATAGGTGAGGGAAGTAGTTAGGCATGGGAAGGAAATACCGGAATTAACTCCCTCAACAACTACCTTTCGTAATCCTAATTGGTATTCTTTTACCTTTTCTGCAAAATAAGGAGCAATCAATAGGTTTGCTAGGTCAGGTTGTTTGCTATAGGTTTCGCTAATGACATTAAGGAATTCAGCACGAATAATGCAGCCACCACGGAAAATCAGTGCAATATCCTTTAATGGCAAATTCCAGTCATAAAGTTCTGAGGATGTTTTATATTGCGTAAACCCTTGTGCATAGGCACAAACTTTCCCCATATATAATGCTTGTCTGGTATACTCGATCCATAAAGCTTTATCTAATCCTTGCTCAGCCATTTCAGGACCTACTAAGATCCTTTCGGCATGCACGCGTTCCTCTTTTATTGATGATATGTAACGGGCAAACAATGATTCAGTAATAATGGAAGAAGAGATACCATTGTCGATGGCTTGGATGCTCGTCCATTTACCTGTTCCTTTTTGGCCTGCTTTATCTAGAATGACATCGATAATTGGTAATCCAGTAACTTCATCCTTTTTTCGCAAAATATCAGCCGTGATTTCGATTAAGTAGCTCTTTAATTCGCCTTGATTCCATGTTTCGAAGATATCAGCAATTTCACTTACCGGTAGATGTAACTTTTCTCTTAAGAAAGTATAGGCTTCTGTAATTAGTTGCATATCCGCATATTCAATGCCATTGTGAACCATTTTCACAAAGTGTCCGGCCCCTTTTGGCCCAATATAAACACAGCAAGGTTGACCATCTACCTGTGCAGCAATTTTTGTGAGAATAGGCGCAACCTTATCATATGCGTCCTTATCACCTCCTGGCATGATCGACGGTCCCTCTAAAGCCCCGACTTCTCCACCAGAAATACCAATACCTAAATAGGAAATCCCTTTTGTATTTAAATCATCATATCTACGTTCTGTATCTTCGTAATGGGAGTTACCACCGTCCATGATTATATCGCCTTTATCTAGAAAAGGGACTAATGAAGTGATCACGGAGTCAATCGGTGCACCTGCTGTGACCATTAGAAAAATCTTTCTTGGTGTTTCTAAGGACTGAACAAAATCCTGTACTGCGTAGTACGGATTGATGTGTTGATTGTCCACTTTTTCCATAAGTTGATCAGTTAAGTCTCGTGTGTAATTATAAACAGAAACTTTTTCGCCCTTATTTGCCATATTTAATGCGATATTACTACCCATGACTCCTAAACCAATAACACCAATTGTATTTAACATCTATTCTTGCTCCTTCTAATTCAGATTAATAGGCAAAAAAACCGCCACAAAAGTGTTGGTTTTTCTGCCGTGAAAGGCTTATACAAATAAGCTTAGTAATAAAATAAATCCTAATCCAGCAACTGAAATAATCGTTTCAAGCAATGTCCATGTTGCAAAGGTTTCCTTCATACTTAAACCGAAATATTCCTTAAACATCCAGAAGCCTGCATCATTCACATGTGAAGCGATTAAACTTCCCGCTCCTGTTGCTAGTACCACTAAAGCAAGGTTAACATCAGATTGCCCTAACATTGGGATAACTAAACCAGCAGTTGTTAAAGCAGCAACGGTAGCTGACCCTAAAGAAATCCGTAAGATAGCTGCGATAATCCAGGCTAACAAAATGGGTGATAACGTTGTTCCGTTAAATAGCTCGGCAACATAGTCACCAACACCGCCATTAATTAACACTTGTTTGAAGGCACCGCCGCCTCCAATGATTAAGAGCATCATACCAATATGGGTAATCGCTGTAGTACAAGATTCCATTACCGTTTTGATTGGAATCTTTCTAGCTAATCCCATGGTATAGACTGCAACTAGTAAGGAAATCAGCATAGCCGTACCCGCGTCACCAATAAAACGGATGGCTGCTAAAAAACTATTATCTTCAAAGCCTACTGTTTTTTGTAGTAAATTAATAATTGTCGCAATTGACATTAAGATTACAGGAAGTAAAGCGGTAAAAACACTGATTCCAAAACCAGGAGTATCTTCAAGTTTAAATGTTTTTTGCTCCCCTAAAGAGGCGATATTACCGGTTTTTGTAAAGGATGCTGGAACTAACTTTTTAGCGATTTTTGTAAAAATTGGTCCTGCTAGAATAACTGTAGGTATCGCAATAATAAATCCGTAAAGTAATACTTCACCAATGTTTGCTCCATATTCACCAGCAATAACCGTTGGACCTGGATGTGGTGGTAGGAACCCGTGTGTGACAGATAAAGCTGCTGCCATTGGAATACCGAGGTAAAGGATTGAAATTTTTAATTCTTTTGAGATCGCAAATACGATTGGAATTAATAATACTAATCCTACTTCAAAAAATAACGCAACACCGATAATGAATGAAGCAACAACAACTGCCCATTGAATATTCTTTTCACCGAATTTGTTCACTAGGGTCATTGCAATTCGCTGAGCACCACCGGAATCGGCGATTAACTTACCTAACATTGCTCCAAGTCCGAAGATTAATGCTAAGTGACCAAGTGTTCCTCCTAAACCTGCTTCAATGGTTTTAACAATTTCCTCTAAAGGCATTCCAAGTGCTAAAGCAACACCGAAGGATACAATGATTAATGAAATAAACGTGTTTAATTTGAAGCCCATAATTAATACTAATAGTGCTAAAATTCCTATTGCTACAATAACTAATGGCATTGATATTTCCCCCTAATATTTATCTTGATGTTTTGATTAAACTCCGTTGGTAATTGGCGATTCTAGTATAATCCTCTTCTAATACTCTGGATAAGTTAATAAATATTGGCAGTAACTCTCTATATTCTTTTACTGCTTCAACTTTAGGTGAGTGTTTGTGTGTATCACCAATCATTTCAGAAACAACCTCAAAGGATTCAATTTTTCCTGTAGCATACAAACCTAAAATACAGGCACCAAGGCATGAACTTTCATAGCTTTCGGGAACCACGACTTCTGATTCGAATATATCAGACATCATTTGGCGCCAAACCTCCGACCTTGCAAATCCGCCTGTTGCCTGGATACGAGTAACTGGTCCATCCATACATTCTGTTAACGCTAAGAAAACGGTGTATAAGTTGTAGATAACTCCTTCAAGTGCTGCGCGAATCATATGTTCTTTTTTATGCGACATTGTTAACCCGAAAAATGAGCCCCGTACATCTGGATTCCATAGTGGTGCACGTTCACCAGCTAAGTATGGATGGAACAACAATCCGTCTGCTCCAGGTCTTACGCGTTCAGCAATCTTTGTTAAGACTTCGTAGGGATCAATGCCCAATCTTTTCGCAGTTTCTATCTCTGAGGAAGCAAATTCATCTCTAATCCAGCGAAGAACCATCCCACCATTATTAACCGGTCCACCAATTACCCAGTGATTTTCTGTTAACGCGTAGCAAAAGATTCGACCCTTCTCATCGGTTTGCGGTTGGTCAATAATCGTGCGAATCGCACCGCTTGTCCCAATCGTGACAGCAATTTCGCCTTTTCTAATTGCGTTTACACCAAGGTTAGAAAGTACCCCATCACTTGCACCAATGATAAAGGGAGTTTGAGAGTCGATTCCGATTTGTTTTGCTAACTCAAGGTCACAGTTGGTAAAGATCTTGGTTGTTGGGACAAGTTCAGATAATTGCTCGCGGTTCACACCAGCGATTGTTAATGCTTCTTCATCCCAATCCAAGTTTTTTAGATTCATCATGCCCATGGCAGAAGCTAAGGAATGATCGACGACATATTGATTAAAGAACTTTTTAAAAATATATTCCTTAATCCCTATATACTTTTTAGCTCGGGAAGCGATTTCAGGACGTTCATTCACAATCCAAGCCATCTTAGTTAGTGGAGACATCGGATGGATGGGTGTTCCGGTTCGTTTGTAGACTTCATGGCCATTTAACTCATTTTTAATCTTATGTGCCCATGCTTCACTGCGATTATCGGCCCAGGTAATAACCGGTGTAAGTGGCTGATCCTTTTCATCCATAGCAATGAGGCTATGCATCGCACTGCTAAAAGAAATGAAAGATATTTTTTTATCCGAATGTTTTTTTGTTATTTTTGAAATCGCTTGTAAAACTGCTTGAAAAATTTCCTCTGGATCTTGTTCGGCTGTTGACATATCTGGTGTGTAAAGGGGATAACCAATATTCTCATGTTGGATAACATCGCCTTTTTCACTAAATAAGACAGCCTTTGTACTGGTCGTACCAATATCTATGCCTAACATATAGTTAATCATTAGCTTGTTCTACTCCCTTAGATAGCAGTTGTTGTGACATCCATAGGTCATCCACTTTCTCTTGAACATCATCAAAGTTTTGGTGTAATGAAGTAATCATAAGGTCTCTATCTTTTGTATTAATTGCCTCAATATAGAGTTCGTGATTTTTCACAATCCTTGGAAAGTCATCGTACTTTTCTTTGAAACGCATCCGCATCGATAATAGAATTAGGCTTTCCATAACGGGTTTTGCATTATTCCAGATCATTAGGATATAAGAATGATTAATCGCCCGAATGATCGTTTCGTGGAACAAAACATCTTGATAGGAAAACTCATCAGCATCATGATATTTTATTGTGATTTTCATCATTTCAACGATCTTATTAAGTTCTCTTACTAACTCATTTGTATCTTGCTTTACAAGCCGTTCAAAAACGAATGTTTCAATAAGTAAACGGACATCATAAATTTCTTGTATCTCTTTTTCTGTTAAACCGATTACAACTGCACCCATTCTTTCTAAGCGAATGATATTTTCAGATGCTAGTATCTTTAATGCTTCACGAATGGGTGACCGGCTAACAGAGAAATCTGCAGCTAATTTATTTTCAGATAGGATGGTTCCGCTTTCAATCAGCCCTGAAATGATACGCATTCTAAGCTCGCTTGTTACACGATCACCTGCAGAAGCCTTAGAGTGCCATTTTTCTGGATAAAGCATTTCCTTTGATTCAGACATAAATCAAACCACCTTTTTAAAATGAAGTATACTTGTATACAAGTATTATAGAATAATAAGTAAAAATTGCAAGCGCTTTTATTGAGGAAAATTTTAACGATATAATTTTCTAACTGGGAGTAGGTTTTTGAAACGACTAGGAAAGAAGGATATACAGTGATTAATGGTGAATTAGTGCTTAAAAGGGGGGATATTGATGAGTAAGATATTACCAATCTTATTCTTCGTACTTTTTGTAGGATTTGGAGTTTACTTTATATCTGGGTTAATAGACTCAAAACCACCTGAACCAACAATAACCGTTAATGGAAAGCGTGTTCCATCAGCACAAGGTACGTATTGCTGGGCAGGATTTCTGAACGGCAAGTGTGTCGATATGATTTCACCGCCAGATATTATTGCTCACCATGACATGAAGCCGGTAGTTGTTTCACCTGAAGCAGAAATTAAGATAGATTTTAAGAAGGAACCAGAAAAAGATTCAATAGGAGTAAATAGTTGGAAAAGTAATTCCGAAACTGAAGCAGCGGAATTAAAAGGTAATATACTTTTGGCACCGAAAGAAACCGGTATATATGTATATGATGTTTTTGCTAGATGGGAAAAAGGAGATTCAAGCGCGGTTTTTGTTATAGAAGTAAAATAAAACTTGTCCCCATTTCCACTATTTACCCAATCAATTTATTGGTACGAGCATATTTTAAAGTAAATATGTGAGAGGGGGGATAGGAATGTCTAATGAAAGAAGTCGCCGCTTCGATGATGAAGATGTGGCAGGTGTAA